>NZ_JAVJAN010000015.1:0-79791 GCF_031344075.1 Clostridium aquiflavi | reverse complement strand
CGCTAAGGCGACTTTGGAGCCGTCGATTTTTTTAGCCATGCGCCCTTTCCAAACGCAGTGCAGGAATAATGGTGCGGCATATGATTGTTTTTTATTCTTTAGGGGTACTCATAATACCTTTAAAACACATTATTTTAAAAGTTATCTACAAATTTTTTAATAATATAAATTCCTAAAGAATAAAAAAATAATACTATTAAGTAGTTATTTTCTACTAAAATAGGATTATTTTTATTAATCTCGGTTTTAAATATGTGTTGATATATGCAATAAGTAAAGTGACATTGTAATTGAACTTATTTAGCTAATCAACAACTTCTATTATATTATTTTCTACACCTATAATACTTTTTTTATTCAAAATATAATCTTCTATTATATTAATTGCATCCCTACTTATTACTTCTCCTGGACAAACTAAAGGTATTCCTGGTGGATATGGTATTATCATATTTTTAGATATTTTTCCTTCACTCTCTCCTACTTTGCGATAAGTTCCTTTTAATTTAAATACCTCATGAGGTTCTAATTTTTTATTTGGAACAAGATTATAATATTTAGCATTAACATCGCTATTATTTTTTAATACTTCTATATCTAAATTTTCTATGACCTTAAAAATATATTCAAAATCACCTTCAGTATTAAACGGAGATAATATTAAAACTACCCCTCTTGAAAAACTCATTTCAGCTTGTATTTTATTCTCTCTTAAATAATCCAGAAATTTATGTCCACTATACCCACTTGGTAATAACATTACATATCTTGTTATATCTATATCATATTCAAATTCTAAGTCTTCTTTAGAAAGTATATACGTTTTATTTAAAGAATTAATTTTATCTTTCCATATTTGGCAATTGCATATTAATTCTTTATAATCATTCACTCCATATTCATCTAAATAATGTCTTGAATAATCTAAAGAGGCCATAATTAAATATGATGGTGAAGTGCTCATAAAAGTTTTTAAATAAAACTCTATGCTTTCACTATCATTATTAACCAAAAGGTATGCCCCCTGTGTTAATGCTGGCAAAGTTTTATGTGCACTTAAAACAACATAATCAGCTAGATAATATATATCTTTAGGTAACTTATCACTTTGTCCAAAATGTGCTCCATGAGCCGCATCTATAATAATATTTAAATTTCTTTTCTTTAAATCTTTTAAAATTTCTTCAATATCATAAGTTATTCCAAAATAATTTGGATAAGTTAAAATTATTCCTTTAGGATTATTGCAATTTTCTAATGCCTTATATATGTTTTCTTTATTTGGAGGTAAAAATATATCTTTTTCAAGATCTACTATTGGTTCAATATATCTAACCTTTAATTTTCTTAAAATTAATGCATTGTATATAGATTTATGACAATTTCTTTCTACTATAACCTCATCACCTTCATCAAATGCATCAAATATTGAAGCTAAATTTCCACAAGAGCTCCCATTCACTAAAAAATAAGCTTTTTTTGAATTATAAGTTTTACTAAGTAACTCTTGAGCTTCTTTTATGACCCCTTCAGGACAATGAAGATTATCCAAAGGATCTACTTCCGTAATATCAAAAAATCCTAAATTTTTCGCAAATTCCTTTCCAATATCATCTTTTAGAAAACCTAAGCCAGCTTTATTGCCAGGCATAGAAAGCAATAAATTCTTTTCTTTATGATATTTTATCAATTCATTTAACAATGGAATACGTTCTTTCATATTGTTCCCTTTCCTTTATATATTTTAACTAGTAGTTAAGAGTGTAATATAAAGCTTGTGGACTGTGAAATTTACTTTAAGAACACTAATAATGAATATAGTCCTATTTTAGCTTGCTCCCAATATGAAATTAGTACAAGCAGTAAATGTGACAATATTCATTAAGAGTTCTAAAAAGCAAATTTCAATGCCACTACGCCATTATATTACACTCTTAACTTTTCTTAAAATATAATAATGTTAGTAAATATTATCTTTAAGATATAATTTCTATAGATGAATTTTTTAATGTTTTTATTGCTATATCAAATATATCTTCTTTTGTTATATTATCTAAATTTTCATTTGTATATACTTTATAATCACCAAACATAGTATCGTAAGTTGAAATTTCTTTTGCTAGTACAATACTCTTTTCTTCTTTAAACAATTTTTTAAGTTTATAAGACTTTACTAACTGTTTTATATCTTTCATCTCAATGCTATTTTTTAATTCAGCAAGTTTATTGATACATTGTTTTATTAATTCTATAGATTTACCTACATTTTCTTTTGATGTACTAAATGTAATTTTATAAAGTTTTATGTATTTTTCATGAGCAATATTAGTAATAACATCATAAACAAGTCCATTTTTAGTTCTTAATGTATCAAAAAGTAATGAATTTACGCCTTGTCCAAAATACTCATCAAATACCCTTAATAAACTAATCTCATTATCATTTAGTTCATGTATAGAAAAAATCATTTGAACCTTACAAGTTTTTAAACCTTCTCTTACATTTATAAATGTATTTTCAACATTATTTTCATAATAAACTTCTTCTATTATTTTAATTTTCTTTTCCCATAATCCGAAATATTTTTCTACTAAGTTCTTTACTTCTTCAAATTCTAGTGAAGATATTACAGCAATAGACGTATTTCCTGGAAAATAATATTCTTCATAAAACTTCTTAACATCTTCTAATTTTATAGATTTAAGTTGATCTTCAAGACCTATTATAGGATATTTTATTCTTCTATTTTGAAATGAATTTAAAAATAGCTTATCCTCGCAATATTGTTCAACTTCCTCATCCCATTCATTAAGTTCTTCTATTATTACATTCATTTCCTCTTTAAATCCATCCTCAACGAATTCTGGATTTATAATTATGTCGGAAAAAATCTCTAATCCTTTTTCAAGTTCATCACCAAGTAGAGTTCCATAATATATTACATATGGATAATTAGTCATAGCATTATGAAACCCAAATATAGAACTTAACTCTTTGTTTATTTGTGCTTCATTTCTATTTTTAGTATTTTTAAATACCATATGCTCTGTAGCATGCGCTATTCCTAAAATATCTTTTTCTACTCCTGCTCCTGCTTCTAAAGATATACATATAGAAGATAATTCTGATTCACTTTTTTTATATATTAACTTTAAATTATTTTCAAAAATATACTCTTGCAAAAGTCTTCCCCCTTAAAAAGTTATTCTTATGATTATTTATTTCAAGTTATATTTTAATATCTAAAGTTTAAATTTATTAACCTCTTCTGTAAGAATATTTGAACATTCTTGTAATCTATCAACTTCCTCACTTAAACTTCTCATACTTAATAATTGTTCTTTAGATATACTGCTAATTTCTTGCGTAGAAGCTGTTGTTTGTTCTGATGCTGCTGAAGTATTTTGAATTATATCTAAAATTGTATCCTTATTTCCTATCATAGTCTTATTATAATTTACAATTTTATTTATTATTTCTGATAAATTAAATAATTCACCTGAAAGTTTATTAAAGATATCTTCTGTTTCTACTACAGCTTGATTGTTTTCATTAACAACTGCAATATTTTCTTCTACTGAAATAACTGCATTATTAGATTTTTCTTGTATTGCATTAATTTTACTTCTTATTTCATTAGTAAATTTAGAAGTTTCTTCAGCTAGTTTTTTAACTTCTTCTGCAACCACTGTAAATCCTCTTCCGCTTTCTCCTGCTCTTGCTGCTTCAATGGATGCATTTAAAGCTAAAAGATTAGTTTGATTAGCAATTTCATTAATAGTATCAACTATACTACTTATTTCTTTCGAATTACTATCAACATCCATAACAATAGATTTTATGTTATTTGAAATCTCTCTATTCTTTTCAGAACAACTAGATAAATTATTCATAACACCAATACCATGTTCACTTAAAGTTCTTGTGTAATTTATTTTATCAAAAGTTACTATTGTTTCATCAGATATATTATCTATTTCATTACTTAAATCATTTATTTGAGAAACTTCTTCTTGAATATCTTCTGATTGCTTTTGAGAACTACTAGCTATTTCTGATATTGCATTTGAAATTCCATCTAACGAGTTAATAGACATTTCTGTAGTATCAACTAATTTGTTAGAGAAATCATTTATTTCATTGGATGTATTTTGTATTGATGCAACCATTTTTCCAAGAACAATTCTCATATTTAAAATAGATTTAGATATACTACCTACTTCATCTTGTTTTAACGCATATTGTTCCAATAATTTATTTTCTGTTAAATTTAAATTGCTTATATCATCAATAATTCCCATAAGATCTTTTAATGGTTTTAAACTTTTATTTAAAAGAATAACTAATACTACTGTAAGTAAAGCTAATGATATAACAGTAATTACTATTTGTACTTTAGCAAAATCATTTATAACTGAGCTTATTCCGCTAATAGGTATTCCTATATCTAATGATCCATATAATTCTCCATGAAAATTTATTGGAACCATTATGTCATATGCCCAAATTTTTTGAACATCTGCATAAAATTTACGTGCTGTTGTTTTTCCTTGTTGAACTGCATTTACTGTGTAATCATCATCGTATACTTTTCCAATTTTTTGTTCATCGCTATGTGCTACTGCTTTGTTATTTTTATCAACTACGACAATGTATGTAATATTATCTAATTTTGCTTTTTTATCAACTATTTCTTGTAATTTTTCAATAGGATTATCTTCATTCTGAATTATGTATTCAACTAAAGAATTCATTTCATTAGCTACTTCAATAGATTTATCTAGTAAAACATCCGTCATGCTATTCTTTATATTAAATATGCTTATTATAGTTGTTAAAGAAAAAATAACCAGAAGCGATACTAATATAACTCCTGTAAGTAAACTTTTTATTGATTTTTTAATAACTCTGTCATTTTCCATTTCTTGTCCCCCTATATACTCTTATTTTTTAATTATCGAACATATTTTAGCATAAATTTATATATTATATATTTTTTATCTATTAAAGTTACAATTTAGCAAAAATATTATGTTAGATTCCATAAAAATCATATTAATTTTTATGAGAATCATATTATATTAAATAGTATAAAAATAGGACTGCTATATAATAAAATAATTATTATATAGCAGTCCATTAATTTTATTACTCAGCTTTAAGAGCTATAGCACATTCAATTCTCTTCTTTTGCATTTTACATCCTATTTCATATGGAATCTTCATATCTCCATTGAAATTAAAGTTGTTAGCTTGACAACCACCACTACAGTAGAATTTAGCCCAGCAATCTCTACATTTAGGTTTATTATATATATGTGCTTCTTTAAATTTCTTTCCTAATTCTGAATCATAAGTATCATCATATATAGTTCCTAATTTAAATTCTTCATTTCCAACAAATTGATGACATGGATAAACATCTCCTTGAGGAGTTATTGCTACATATTCAAATCCTGCACCACAACCTGAAATTCTCTTATAGACACAAGGTCCGCCTTGAAGATCTATATTGAAATGATAGAAGTTAAATTCATCTTTTCCTTCTCTCTTTCTCTTAGCCATTTCTTCATATAGCTTGTCATAATTTTTGAAAATAGTTTCTAAATCTTCTTCTCTTAATGAAAGAGAATGTTCATCTGGTAAAACTACTGGTTCAATTGATATTTCATCAAAACCTTCATTGATCATAGCCATAACATCTTCATAAAAATCTGTGTTATTTCTAGTAAATGTTCCTCTAACATAGAAAGTTTTACCCTTAGTTCTTCTTTTTATCATTTCTTTTATATTAGGAATTATATCATCATATGATCCACTTCCATCAGCTTTAATTCTAACATTATCATTAACACATTTTCTTCCATCTAATGATAATATTATATTACCCATTTCTTTATCCATGAAATCCATCATTTCTGGATTTAAAAGAGTAGCATTAGTTGTCATTGTGAATCTTATGTTCTTATTCCACTTCTTTTCATTGTCTCTTGCATATTTAATTATATCTTTTATAGTGTCCATTATCATAGTTGGTTCTCCACCAAATAAATCTATTTCTATGTTTTTTCTTGGACCACTTCTCTTAACAACATAATCAATTGCTTTTTTAGCAACGTCAAGACTCATTACGCCTTTATGTCCATGATATTCACCTTCATCAGCAAAACAATATTTACATCTTAAGTTACATCCATGAATTATATTTAAACATACAGCTTTTATGTAATCTCTATCATCCATAGAGCTATGAGCTATATCTTCATATTGATCATTAGAATAAAGTATTCCATTATCTATAAGTTCAAGTATTTCATCATATGCTTCTGAAATAACATTTTCTTCATATTTATTATTTAAAGTCTTAATAAGTTCTTCTTTAGATTTTAATTTATTATCATCAACTAAATCATATACTAATTCATCAACTACATGTACTGCACCTGTATTTACGTCTAAAACAAAAAAGTTTTCACCTTGTTTAAATTTGTGTATTAAAGACACTGTTTTTTCCTCCTAAATATATAAAATAAAAAAGTTAGCAGTAACTATCTAGTTACTGCTATTAAGGTATATTAGTTTTCACATTCTAAGTTTGCAACTGTGCAAGATGTCTTACATGCTGATTGACATGAGTTAGCACATTCTTTGCATCCTGGCTTACATAAACTATTTTTTATGTTTGTTTTATTGATTGTTTTTATGTGTTTCATTATAAAAACACCTCCATTTAAAAATATACGGTGTTATTATACCATAATACTCTAAGGTATTAAAGGACAAGCTTACCACCTTTTTAATATATACTCAAATTATAGTAACATTATTCTCCTAAGAACTGCATTAATAATAAATTTATAAATTATTTAGTATAAAATTTATATAATTATCACATAATATATAAATTGCTTAAAATATTAATTTAAATAATTCAATAAAAATAATATATAATAACAAAAAAGGTACCTGAAAAATTCATCAAGTACCTTTTTAGCAATACTGTTATTTTATAATAAAATTCTACTTAAAAGTTCATTATTTCTCTTTATAAATTCATCCATATCTTCTGGACTTAATTCCTTATTAGCTATTTTAGCTAAATCAAATATGTGTTCACAAATGAATTTAACATCTTCTTTTTTAGAATCATCTTCATATAAACTTATAATCTTTTTAACAATAGTATTATTGTTATTTACTACTAAAGTTTTTTCTTCATCAAACATTCCTGCTGGCATATTCATAGCTGCATACATTTTGCTCATTTCAGCCATTCTTCTTGACTGTTCAGATATTAATATCATAGCAGGAGTTCCTGCATCCTTTAATCCCTCTACTGATATATTCTTTATCTTTTCACCAAGAGTAGATTTAAACATTTCCTCTATTTTTTTATTTAATTCTTTTACTTCTTCAGTGTTAGAATCTTCATCAGATTTTAAAACATCTGATATATCTGAATCTATTCTAGTAAATTGTACTCCACTTTCTTTCATTTCTAAGAAAGATATTAAATGATTATCTAAACTTGCATCTAAGATGATTGCATCTAATCCATATTCTTTAAATAATTTTATATATTGAGATTGTTGTCTTACATCATTTACATAGAAAACTTTATTTTCATGCTTTTCTTTAGCTTTTTCTAAATAATCTTTTAATGTAACATATTCATCATTAATAGTTTTAAATATAATTATATCTTTAATTTTTTCATAGAATTTTTCATCTCTTAAACATCCATACTTAATGAATATTTGTATATCATTCCAGAATTTATTATATTCATCTCTACTATTTTTAAATAATGATGTTAGCTTATCAGCTACTTTTTTAACTATATGATTAGATATTTTAGCTACATCTTTATCATTTTGTAAAAAGCTTCTTGAAACATTAAGAGGTAAATCTGGACAATCTATTGCACCCTTTAAAAGTAATAAAAATTCTGGAATTACTTCTTTTATATTATCAGCAACAAAAACTTGATTGTTATAAAGCTTAACTTGACCTTCTGTAGCTTCTAATTCATGTTTTAATTTAGGGAAATATAATATTCCTTTTAAATTAAATGGATAATCCACATTTAAATGAATCCAAAATAGCGGTTCATTGAAATCAGTAAATACATGTCTATAAAAAGCTTTATATTCTTCATCAGTACATTCGCTTGGTTTTTTCATCCAAAGAGGATGTGTATCATTTAAAGGTTTTGCTTCTTCTGGTGTTATAAGTTCTTTATACTCAGTTCCATCTTCATTTTTCTTTGTTTCATATTTAGGTTCTTCTTTTACCTTGTTTTCATCTTCTAAATATATTTCTATAGGTAAGAATGAACAATACTTAGTAATAATAGTTCTAAGCTTGTATTCATCTAAAAATTCATTACTATCTTCATTGATATATAAAGTTATTATTGTACCTCTTTCATTTTTAGAATCCGAGTTAGAAATCTCAAATTCAGTACCACCTTCACATATCCATCTTGTAGGTTCTGAACCCTCTTTATATGATAATGTATCAATTTGAACTTTATCAGAAACCATAAATGCTGAATAAAATCCTAGTCCAAAATGACCTATGATATCACTACCTTCATCCATTTTATCTTTGTACTTCTCTACAAAATCTTCTGCTCCTGAAAAAGCTACTTGATTTATATATTTTTTAACTTCGTCTTCTGTCATTCCAATTCCGTTGTCAATAAATTTAAGAGTTTTTTTCTCTTTATTTACTATTACTGTAACCTTAAATTTTTCATTTTCATCTACATTTGCTTCACCTAAAGCTGATAATCTTTTTAACTTACTTATAGCATCACAAGCATTACTTATAAGTTCTCTAATGAAAATATCCTTATCCGAATATAACCATTTTTTAATAATAGGGAATATATTTTCTGTATGAATTGAAATATTACCATTTTCTTTTATCATAAACTATCACTCCTTCTAATATCTCGTGTACTTGCTTCTTCACACTATATTTCTTTTTATAGTGAATATTTTATTAACACAACTAAATATTGTCAATGTTTAAAAAATGAATACTTTTTCTAAAAATCTTAATTATCTTAAACCATTCAGTATAAATCTAAGTTTTTCTTCAATTTTGACTTTCTTTGACCTTTGTTTACTCTGAATATTTTCCCATTTACCCATTAATATAGTTTAACTTCGTTCAATCCTTACCTTGCTTCCCCCTTTTCCTGATTCTGCTGAAGTAAGTATTAACTTTACAGGCACTCTATTTTTAATAGACTCAACATGACTGATTATACCTATTTTTAATTTATCATTATGCAATCTTTCTAACGAACTCATAACTACTTCTAATAAATTATCATCTAATGTTCCAAATCCTTCATCTAGGAAAAACAATTCTAATGGTGCTGTTCCCTTAAGCTGTATTTGTGATGATAATGCCAATGCTAATGCTAGTGATGTTAAAAATGTTTCTCCTCCTGATAAGGTAGATGCATCTCTTTCAGCACCTCCATTTTTATAATCTCTTATTATAAATTTTCCATTTTCATCTACTTCCAATCCATAAGTTCCATTAGTTATTTCCTTTAATTTTTTAGATGCTTCCATTGAAATATATTTTAATTGAGTAATAGCAACAAACTCTACAAACTTCTTACCTTTAAATAATTTATCTAAATCATCTAGCAAAGCTAATTTATGATCAATCTTTTCTTTTTTGATTAATAAATCCTTAAGCTCTTTAAGTTTATTGTCTATAAATTTATATTCTTCTTCTAATTTAATTTTAATTTCATTTAATGATTCAAATTTTAGTTTCTTTTCTTTTACACTATTTTGAATACTTATCCATTGTTGTTCTGTAACTTCTCTATTATTTAATTTTTTAACTAAGTTCTCTATTGCTCCTTTGATTTTAGATAAATCTTCTTTATATTTTTCTATCTTTGCCTTTAATATTTCAATGTCATTAAGTTCAATAATATTTGCTTTTACTTCTTCTATAGATTCAAAATTTTCACTTTTTAAACTTTTATTTAAATTTTCTTTTTCTATTTCACATCTCTTTATAATCTGATTTTCCTTAGCTACTATTGAAATAAATTCCTCATTACATTTTTCATATTTAATACAAATTATGTCTTTCAATTCATGAATTAATTTAAATTCTTTTTCTATACACTCTATTTCTTTTTTTATAGAATCTAATAACATAAACAACTTATTTCTATCAATATTATTTGAATCATCAATTAAATTAAATTCTTTTTCTAACTTATCTTTTATTATTTTTATTTTTTCTTCTCTATTTTTATTTTTTTCATTTAATGATGTACGTGCATACGTTCCTTCTTCAGTAATTAAGTTTAAATTTTCTTGTACTTTATCCTTTTCTTTAATTAAGGTTTCAAGATTAATTCTAAATTCTTTTATCTTCTTTGATAAAATTTCTCTTTCTTTTTCTATATTAACTATCTCTTGACTTTTTTTATTAAAATCACTGACATTAGTTTCTCTTATAATAATATTTAATTTTTCATTTATATTGTTAAGTTCTCCTATATCAATAGCTAATTCTTCATTTATCAAATTTACTTGTGTTTCTTTTTCCTTTATTAAAGTTGATATTCTTTCACTATCATTTTCCAATTTATGATTCTCATCTTTTAGTTGTATAAGTGCATTTTCTAACACTTCTTTTTTTGCATCATAGTTTTCTATATCTTTTTTCAACCTATTAAATTGACCTTCTAAATCCTTAGGTACTACGTTTTTAAACTCTTCTCCTAAATTTTCTATTTGAAGATTTTTCTCTCTAATTTTATCTTCCTCAGAGTTGATTTTAGTATTATATATTGTTATGTCTTGTTCCAATACTTTTAAGTTAATTTCATAATCATTAATTTTATTATTTAATTGATTTACTATATCATCATCTAAATCATCTATTAACTTATCTTTGCTTTTTATACCATGTTCTAATGATCCACATACCGGGCATGCTTCACCATTCTTTAAATTCATTCTTATTTTAAAAGCTAAATTTTCTATTTCACATTTTTTGTATTTTTCTTTTAAGTCTAATAATTCATTATCAATACTAGATTTTTTATCTTTATCTTTTTTTAATAATTCTTCTAATTCTTCAATTAATAATTTAGATTTTTTTATTTCATCAGAATATTGATTGAATTTTTCCCACTTTTCATTACAATTAGTTAGATTTTTTTGAAGTATTAATAAATCTTCCTGGTTACCTGGACAGTGTTTAATCAAGTTTTCTAATTCATCCTTGCTTTTATTTAATGAATTAGACTTTACTTTATATATTTTTTGTAACTCATCAAAATTCACTTTTAAATTTTCTATTTCTTTATTTATATTCGTTAATTTATCTTTATTATTACTAATATTTTTTTCAAATAAACTGTATTTTTCAGTGATTAAAAGACCATCTTGAATCTTAACTTTTAATTCATCATCTATTTTTAAGCTTTCAAATTTTTCTTCCAATTCCTTGATATTAATAGTTGTATTTTTAATACTATCCTCTATAATTAAACTATTATTCTTTTCTTTCTTATATTTTTCTCTTAATACTTGAACCTTTGAAGAAATTTCTTCTATTTCTTTATCTAAAATATCTAACTTATTTTTTTCTTCTATTACGTCATTTATTTTTTGTTCTCTTAATTTTAATTCTGGTATTTCTTTATCTTTTTTTTCTGTAATTTCTAATAAATTTTTTTCTGAATTTTCTTTTTCAACCTTCAATTTTTTAAAGTTTATTTCTAATCTCTCTTTTTCTTTTTGAGTCTCATTGCCTTCATTTAAAGTATTTTCATATGCTAATACATATGGATTAACCTTTAATGCAGCTTCCGCAAGTTTAATCTTAATTTTATCTTCTTCTATTTCACTAGATTTATAATTTAAAACTTTTTCTTGTTCTTTATAAGAGTTTAATTCAAATTGTAAATTCCAAATTTCTTCACTAGATTTATATTTTTTCTCTATATCTTTTAATTCATTATTTGCATTACTTAATTGATTTTTAGCACATTCTAGTTCTTCATTTTTTAAATTAAGTTTTTCACTGCTAACTTCATCATAACCTTTTAATTCTCCAGTTAGAAGATTACTCTCTGTTTTTTCTTTACCTATTTCTCTAGATAATTTTACCGAAAGAATATTTCCATACTTTTGAAGATTAAATAATCTTTCAAGCATCTCTCTTCTACTTTTTCCTTCAAGCTTTAAAAATTCACTAAATTTGCCTTGTGGCAATACAACTGTTCTAGTAAAATCCTCTAATCCAAGACCTATTATTTCTTCACATTTTTCAGTTACTTTTTGAGCTTTATCAGCTAAAACTTCTTCTATTTCATTGGTTTTATCAATTATTTTAGCCCTTGAAGTTCTTGGATTACCAGTTTTATTATCACGTTTAAATTCTCTACTTACAACGTATGTTCTCTTTTCTATACCTGATATTTGAAATTTAAAACTTACATTTAATGAATCACAATTAGTATTTATATAGTTAGAGCTTTTTCTTGAAACCTGTCCATATAAAGCTAATGTTATTCCATCTAAAATAGTTGATTTTCCACTACCTGTAGGTCCAAAAATCCCAAAAAATCCTCTTTCAGTCAACTTATTAAAATCTATCTTCTGCTCTTCTATAAAACTATTTAATCCCTTAATCCTAAGCTCAATTGGTCTCATCTTCTTCACCTACCTCTGACATTATATTTAAAAATAACTCAACAACTTCCGTGTCTGCTTCAACGCCTCTTTCTTTCTTATAAAAATCCTTAAATATTTCATCAAAAGACTTTTCTGATATATTCTTAATATCTTCTTCCTCATCATTTATTTTAATCTTAGGAATTATCTCTAATATATCTTTCTTAAAATCTTTCATCTGCTTTATTTCATCTTCTCTTACATATCTATCAGTTTCTATTTCAAGATAAACAAAGCTTTCTCTTTCTGAGTTTTCTTTACATTTTAATATTGCTTCATCAATATTAGTGCATTTCCATATTTCAATAGGCTTATATACCTTTAAATCAATGTCTTGTATATTAGGCTCTTCATTGCATTTTACATCTACAATAAAACACTTCTTATCAAAATTTATTTCTTTTCTATTATAATGAATAGGTGATCCACAATATCTTGCTCTTTTATTAGTACCAGGAACAATTTGTGGTTTATGAACATGCCCTAAAGCTACATATTGAGCTTCATGGGGAAAACATCCTCCATCTACTATATAGCTTCCCCCTAACTGAATACTTCTTTCTGAACCACCTTCTTCACTCCCCATAGCAAATAAATGTGATGCAACTAAATTAATCGTATCTTTTCTATAATGTACCTTAAGAGAATCAAATAATGAATGTATTCTATCGCTATAAGACTTCACTCTATCTTCTTCATTGTCCATTTCTCCATATAAAACTTCATTTAATCTTTTTTCACTAGGATATGGAACAGTTAATATAACAGCTTTTTCATCATTTATTTCTAATTCAACATATCCTTCTCCAGACTCTATAACTTTATGATTTCCATATTCACCACATTGAACTATGGTTTTAGGAGTACCAACCATAATTATTCCATGATCTCTTGCAAGAGGACCTGCTGATACAAGTCTTTCTGGACTATCATGATTGCCTGATATAACTAATGTAATTCTCTCGCCATTAGATGATATTTTTTTCAATGTATCATAAAACATTTTTTCTGCTCTTGCTGGGGGATTACTAGAATCATACACATCACCTGCAATAATAACTAAATCTATATTATTTTCTTTAACTAACTTAGCAAAATCATTTAAAAATAATTCCTGCTCATCCATTCTACTTTTTCCCTCTAGGTTTTTACCTAAATGCCAGTCACCAGTATGTAATATCCTCATCTTTACCTCCCAAAATTAATATAAATATTTAATTAAAACATATCTTCTTAGTCCACCATATTTTAATTTATCTTTTCCAACTTTATATCCTATTGATTCAAATGTATTTAAACTAAATTTATTATAAGGAGAAACTGTAGCTGTCATAATTGAAATTTTATTATTTAAAGCTATCTTCTCTAAAATTTCACAAAGAATTTTTTGAAGTTTATTTCCTCTAAAATCTTCTCTAACTATTGTAACTTCAACTTGACCAATCTCTAAAAGTTTTTCTCCCTCTATATCTAAATCATAACCATAATTCTCTTTTTCATATCCTAATTTTCTATATACACCTAAAGCTATTAATTCATCTGAATCTAAAGTAAAATATCCTATAGCTTTACCTTCCCCTTGCATATATTCTATAAATTCTTCTTTTGTTGATAAAACATATAATTCTTTATCTTCTAATGATTTATCTACATATTCTTGTAGTTCCATTATTTTTTCAATATAGCTTTCATCCAACACTTTTAATTGTGCTTTTATATTAATACCATCTTTTCTTTTTAAATCTATTATATTTTTCATTTTTTGCTCTCCACTTCATTTATATAAAGAAAAAACGCACTAAAGATGCTGTGCGTACTTTATATTAATTTTATAATAAATTCTATTCATATACAATTTTATATAAATTTAAATTAATATTATTTAAAAAATTATCCACAAATTTTTTAATAATATAAATTCCTAAAGAATAAAAAAATAGTGTATTGATTTAATAAAAACCAATACACTATTTTTTAGATATTAAATATATATTATTTTTAGTTACTGTGAAGAGTTACTCTTATTATTGAACTTTTTTAAAGTTTTTATTCATATCAAAATATTTTTTTATTCCAGTAATGCTAACAATAGATAAGCTAGTAATAATACTAACCGCTGCAATAATTTTTCTATTTTTAGAATTTCTCTTTATTAAATGATATTTACAGTATTTTTCATCCTCTTCCACAGTATTACAACATTCTTTAATTTTACACTTCATAAATACTCCTCCTTTTATTTTGCGCTATATTTACGCAAATTCCCTTACCCATAAAATATAGCCTATTTTTTTAATATGTTTTTTATAAATTTTTTTGAGTTATGTACCATTTGGTTTATATTTACTATTTTCGTTTCATCTAAACTTTTATTTATAGCATTATCTTCTTTAAATTTATGATTCACATAATTTCTTCCATATAATAATTGATGCTGCCAAGAGTTCTCTTCATTTTCAGGAGGCAACCAATTATATATTTTATTTTCGTCTATTATTTCATCTAAATTCTCTAACTTTATAAATAAATATTGTAATTTTTCTTCTTCTATACCCTGAGATATTTTTAAATCTATTAATGTTTTTATTCCTTTTTTTAAATAAACATAATCTTCACATAATTGATTTAACTTTCTCTCTACATTTTTTTCTGAATACTTAGCAGAGCCAAAATTTTTTTCAAAAATATTTAATTCGTCCCATTGTACAAAAAAGTTAACTAGATTTATAAATTCTCTTAAAATACTATCTAATCCTATATTTAGTTTACTTTGAGCCATAAGTTGAATAAAAGTTTTTCTTTCTTCATGATTTTCTAATATTGACTGTTCAAAATCTTCTAAAGCTGACATTATATTAGAATATCTATAATTCCTTTGACTTTCCTTAATATCTTCTAGTAAAAAATTTACATCTTTTATTTTATTCTCTAATCTATTAAACTGTTTATTAATTATAAAATCACTAAAATCTTTCTTACAACTTTTAAACATAATTTTATCCACCTTAAATATATTTTTTAATCTTTCTTAGTTTTTAATACAATAATATCATAATTATTTTTTATATTAAGTCACATTAAAATATCTTCTCATGAAAACTTATTAAGTTCATGAGAAGATATCTTTTAATATAATAAATTATAAACAAGGACGCATACTGTCTGCACTTATCCCCATAGTTGATAAATTATGTAACACAGCAGATGTTGTCGGTCTTATATATCCAAATAAGCCCAGTACAAGAAGTGATGTGTTAAATAAAAGTATATTTCTATAATTTTTATTTATCTTTAACATAAGGTTTTGACTTATCTTTCTAACTATTACAAGTGACTCTAAATCAGATGACATTAATGTTGCATCTGCAACTTCTTTTGCTATATCCGATCCATCTTTCATAGAAATAGAAACATCTGAAGCTGCAAGTGCTGGTGAATCATTAATTCCATCACCTACCATTATTACTTTATGTCCATCTGCTTTTAATTTTTCTATAATATTAGCTTTTTCTTCTGGTAATACCTGTGCATAGAATCTATCTATTCCTAACTTTTCGCTTACTATTCTAGCATTTTTCTCTCCATCACCAGTTAACATTATTACTTGATTTATTCCTGTATCTTTTAAATTTGAAATTATTTGTTTGGCTTCTTTTCTTATTGGATCACTTATGCAAATAAATCCTGCTGGTTTATTTCCAACTGCTAAATAAATAAGAGAATAGCCATTACTTTCTTTTTCTATAAGTTCTTTTTGTTCATCTGATAATATGATTCCTTCATCTTCAAACACAAAATGATAACTTCCTATTATTGCTTTTTCTTCATTAATAGATGTTGCGATTCCATGAGCTACAACATACTCTACTTTTGCATGTTCTTCTTTATGATGAAGTTCTTCTTGTGCAGCTTTTTTAACAATAGCTCTTGCCACACTATGTGGAAAATGTTCTTCTAAACATGCGGCTGTTTTTAATACATAATTTCTTTCAAATCCATCAAAAGGTATAACTTTAGCTACTGTTGGAGATGCTACAGTTAATGTACCTGTTTTATCAAATACAATTGTATCTGCTTCTGCTAATGCTTCTAGGTATTTACCGCCTTTAACCATAACTTTATGGGTTGATGCTTCTCTCATTGCAGATATTACTGAAATTGGAGTAGACAATTTTATTGCACAAGAGTAATCTACCAATAGTATTGCTAATGCTTTTGTAATATTTCTTGTAATTAAATATGTAGCTGCTGCTCCAAATAAACTAAATGGAACAATATTATCTGCTAGTTTTTCAGCCTTGCCTTGTATATTTGCTTTTAACTCTTCTGAATTATCTATTAACTCAATGATCTTACTAATTCTACTTTCTGAACATAAAGCTTTTACCTCTACTTTTATGTCACCTTCTTCAACAACAGTTCCTGCATATACTACATCATCTATTCCTTTTTCAATGGCAAGAGGTTCTCCAGTCATTGAAGATTGATTTACCATAGCTTGACCATCATAAACAACTCCGTCAACTGGTATAACATTTCCAGTGTGAATTATTATTTTGTCACCAACCTGAAGATCTCCTATAGGTATTAATATTTCTTTATCATCATTTGCTAACCATACACTATCTACATTTATAGCTAAACTCTTAGTAAGTTCATTTTTTGTTTTCTTTCTTGTATAGTCTTCAAGTAACTCAGAAATATTAAGTAGGAACATTATGGAACCTGCTGTTTTATAGGCCTTTTGAGATAACGCTGCTCCAATTGATGCTGCATCTAATACATCAACATTTATATTTCCTTGTAGTAAACTATTTACCCCCCTATTCATAAACCTAAAAGAATTCCAAACTGCTAATACTTTACGTATGCCTGTTGGTACAAATAGTTTTATAAAAACTCTTCTTCCTATCATATGTAAAATTGTATTTTTAAATTCTTTATCTATTTCCTTTGAGTTTTCTTTATTATCACAATCTAATTCTGGTAATTCTGATATTTTTATTTTAGAAAGTAACTCTAATATTTCATCTTTATAGTCTTCATCATAAAAAATTAAAATACTTCCAGTAACATAACAAGCCTCTGTACCTTCAATATATTCACTCTTTTCCAAGATATACTCTATACTACAACTTTGCTCTAATGAAAAAGCAAATTCTCCGCATCTTACTCTTAAACGACCTGGCATATCATGGACTATTTTATATTTCATTTATAAATCACGTCCTTTTATTTTCATGTGCCTTAATTAAATATTAGGTTTCATAAGCTTGTTTATAAAACTCATGAAACCTAATATAAATTGTTATTAATTAAATCTTAATTTAATTTTAACCTTCAGAAGATACAGAATCTTCTACTGAACTTTTTCTTGCTTCATAGCAGATATCTTGTGCATCTTCTTTCATTGTTTCAAATAAATTTTGTGCATCTTGTTGAAGTTTCATTCCATTAGCTAATGTACTAACATAAATCTTCTTAGCTGTCTTACTTTTTAAAGCTTTTAATCCTAAAGTACCAGCTACAACTCCACCTGCAAATATCATAAGTTTTTCATTTTTTAATATGTTTTCCATAAATACCTCTTCATTCTATTTTTTTATAATTCTACATTTTAAATTATAATTTTACAAAAATTATAATATCATATTTTAAAAATGATTGTCAATTGAACTTGAAAGTCATAATTTCAATCTTAAAATAATATTTATTTATATATTAATTTATTATTAAATTATAGTAAATAAATATTATACATTTAATTTATAAAAAATATTTAAAACTCTAAAAAAATCACAATAATTGTATTTACTGTTATGACTTAAAAACTTATTTAATAAATTTATAATATTTTTATATTAGCTTAACTCTTTAAATATTAAAAACTATATTATTCAATAAAAATATTTTATAATTGATAATGATTTTCATTTACATTTTATAGATTATATGTTATATTATTTTCAGGCTTAATTTTATCGCGGCAATTTTTTATGGGAGATGATATTATTATGGCAAGAATGATTAAACCGAGATTTAAATTATGTAGGAGATTAGGATTAAATGTTATAGGTCATCCTAATGCAATGAAAAGAGCTAATAATGGTAGCGCTAGAAATGCAAAGAAACTTTCAGCTTATGGTACTCAGCTTCTTGAAAAGCAAAGACTTAGAGCATACTACGGCGTAATGGAAAAACAATTTGCAACTTATGTAAAAAAATCACTTAAAGATAAAGAACCCACTGGTCCTGCTTTAATAAAAAGATTAGAATGTAGGTTAGATAATTTAGTTTATAGATTAGGCTTTTCAACTTCAGTTGCTCAAGCACGTCAGATGGTAGTTCATGGACATATTTTAGTTAATGGTAGCAAAGTAAATATTCCGTCTTTCAATATAAAGATTAACGATGTAATTGCTTTAAGAGAAAAATCTCAAAAAAATGAACTTTTTAAAGAAAATTTTTTATCACAAAGTAATAATTTATATCCATATTTAAGCAAAAATGAAACTGATTTTTCAGGTACTCTTATAAGAAATCCTGAAAGACATGAAGTTCCAATACAAATTAATGATTCTCTAGTAGTAGAATACTATTCTAAACTTTAATAATTAATAGACTATATATTAAATATAGTCTATTAAAAAAAATACTTATATATAAATTTTAAGATAATTTATATTAGTTTTTTAGTTGAAAAGAGGTGTCTTATGTGAAGAGTAATACTAATAAAAACCCAAATCAAAAAAATAATTATAAAGAATACTTGTTTTGGGAAAATAGAATATTAAATGATCATTCGTTATGGGAAGGATATTTTGATAACAGATCTATAACCACAGAATCTAAAATTGCTTATACTGGAATATTAGATTCTGAAAAAGGTATTTTAAAATGTGGATGGGTAGTTTATCCTTCTATAAATGCTCTTTTGGGTTTTTTACAACATATATTCTTACCTACTTCTTTTTTAACTTATTTTGATCGTACATGTGAAGGATTCTTCATTCCAGTATCTACTTTTGATATTATAACTGAAGAAGTAATTAAAAATAATTCTATTAATATAAGTAATCTTAATTCAATGATAGAATCTTACAATTTTCTAAATTCTCTTTGGGAAAGTAATGAAGACAGGCTATTATTAGAATTAAATTTATTTTGTGATAAGTTTAATAACAACTGGGATAGTGATCCTGAAAAAAAATTATTTATTAAAATTTTCAATTCTCCTTCAGATACATATGAATTTATAACAGAGTCTATAAGATGGGACTTTGAAGAATTTATAGAAGAAGAACTTTCTATGAGTTTAAGTAATCTTAAATTTACTTGTAATAATGTAATTAATGAACCTTTATTAAATAAAAAGTTCATTGATATATTAAATATAAATATACCAATATTATTTTAGCAAATTGTAATAATTAATTTAACATTGTTGCGCCAAAACAATGTACACCTTCTATTACAATAATTATTTGTTTTTGCTAAAATCTAAAAATATATAATATTATTAAAAGAACAAAAATAAAGAGGATAATTTAATTTATTCTCTTTATTTTTGTTCTTTTAATTACATAACTTTAATAATTAACTAGAATTATAAAAAATAAGAATTTCAATAATATAGTTATATTTTTACATTGACTTTTCATGTAATGCTAAATACTATCAATATAATAACTGAAAAATTTATATGGAGGTATATAATGATTATCTTATTAGGATTAACAACAATTACATTTTTAATTTTTCTATTTTCATACCTAAAAGATTCAAGAAAATTAATTAATGGATTTCTATTTAATATTTTCTTATTTTCAGCAATGATAACAACTGTTGATATTGCATTTGAAACACAAAATAGATTTTTAATACTTTTATTTCTTGTATTTTTTATAATTATGTTTATAGTTTTTGCTTTTGGTATTTATGCATTAATTGTAGGGTTATTTATAAATGCTAAAGTTGTCATAAAACGTGAAAGTAGAACTCCTGCTAACTTATTAACTTTTTTTCTTGCACTAGCATTAATACTATATTTAATTTGGTCTTTTGTAATAAGTAGTTGGAATTTTCCTGAGGAAGTAAAAGTTCTTTTAAGTGGAATAAATTTTGTTTTACTATACTATTTATTCGATGTTTTCAATTTTTTAATGATATCATTTCTTTATCAATTTAATAAGCCAAAACTTTGCCAAGATTTTGTTATTGTATTAGGCAGTGGATTAATTGGAGAGAGAGTTCCACCACTATTAGCTAGTCGTATTGATAAAGCTATTGAATTTTATAACAAACAAGGTACTGTAACTAATCCACCTAAAATTATTTTTTCTGGTGGTCAAGGATCTGATGAAAAAATTTCTGAAGCATTAGCTATGCAAAGATATGCTATCAAAAAAGGAATTCCTATTGAAGATACCATTTTAGAGGATAAATCAGTAAACACTTTACAAAACATGGTGTTTTCTAAAAAAATAATGGATAATTTAACTCCAAATACGCACTCTAGTATATTTGTAACAAATAATTTTCATTTATTTAGAGCTGGAATTTTTGCAAGAAAAGCAGGTTTAAAAAGTCAAGGAATTGGCTCTAAGACAGCATTTTATTTTTTACCAAATGCAATGATTAGAGAATATATTGCTTTTGTAGTTATGTATAAAAAAAGACATGCAATTATTACTTTATTAATATTGATTGTGAGTATACTTTTATCTCTAGTGCAATATTTCTTTGTGACACCTTACTTATAAATTTTATTTCATAAATTATTTTAATAATATAAATTCCTAAAGAATAAAAAAATTGCACTTTAATATAGGCTCTGTTTTAAATATGTGTTAATATATGCAATAATTACTTGTTCCACTTTGCTTATGCATATATCAACACGCTACTAAAGCAGAGCCTAAAAAGTCCTTAAATTTATTCAAAAATTTTTTTAACTTCATTTAGTTCCTTAAAATTTGTAAAATCGAAATGTAATGGTGTTAATGTAACATAGCCTTGAGATAAAAAGTATAAATCACTTTCATCTTTTTCTATTTCATTTCTAACACCTCTAGTTTCATAAACTCTATCATCATCTTCTTGTAAAAGAACATATTCTGTTTTGTATGTAGATTTTCCAATCTTACATACTTTTAATCCTTTAATATCCTCTTCATTAATATTAGGAACATTAACATTTAATACTACATTCTTTTTTAAATATTTTTTCTCCGCTAAATTAACTACTTTACTTACCCAATTAGCAGCTTTACTGTAGTCCTCATCATCTCTATTCCAATCTACATCCATAGATATAGCAATGGATGGTACATCATAAATTGCTCCTTCTATTGCAGCTGAAACAGTACCTGAATATAGAATATCAATTCCACTATTAAAGCCTCTATTTATACCTGAAATAACAAGATCAATATCTTTAGCTAATAATGATATTCCAGCTTGAGTACAATCTGCTGGTGTTCCAACAATACTATAAGCCTTACAATCTAAGCCTTCAATCTTTTCTTCTCTAATTTTAATTGGTATATTAATAGATATAGAATGGCTTGATGCACTTTTTTGTTCTCTTGGTGCAACAACTATTACATTATGCTTTTCTAACATCTTTTCTGCCAAAGTTTTTATTCCTCTAGCACCTATACCATCATCGTTAGTAATTAAAATATTCATATTTCTCCTCCATATATTAAACCATATATATTTTGACCATATACTTTTATTAAATGGTAATTATGTTATTATTATACACCATAATTTTACTCTCATTAAATTTATTAATATTTTTTCAAAACAAATTAATATTAATGGTTTTTATTAATTATAATGTTTCAATCAATAAAGAGGCTTCATTCAATTAGAAGCCTCTTTTATTTTTTCTATATTTTAAGTTTATTATTTTAAATTTATTTTCTCAATTTAAGTCTTCTTATCATTGTATTCAAAGTTTCTGCTTGTGCTGTTAATTCTTCACTTGCAGCAGCACTTTCTTCTGATATTGCTGAATTAGATTGAATAATATCTGAAATTTGGATAATACCACTATTCACTTGTGCAATTGATTCTGCTTGTTCTTCTGATGAAGATGCTATATCACAAACTAATGCTGTAACTTTATTTACTTTATTAACTACTTCTAATAAATTTTCTGCTGTATTATTTGCTAAATTTTTCCCAGTAATTATGTTATTTATTGCTTCTTCAATTAATATAGCTGTTTGTTTTGAAGCTTGTGCACTTTGATTTGCTAACTTTCTTACCTCTTCAGCGACTACAGCAAAACCTTTTCCTGCCTCACCTGCTCTAGCTGCTTCTATTGCAGCATTTAATGCAAGCAAATTAGTTTGTGCTGCTATGTCATCAATAGCCTTAATAATATTATTTATATCATTGGATGATTTTTCTATCTTATTCATTGAGCTTAACATATTTTTCATTTCATCATTACTTTTTTGTACATCTTCAAGTAGTTTAATTGTTATCTCATTAGTATTATCTGCATTTTCAGCATTATTTTTTACTTTTTCATTTATTCTTTGCATTGATGCTGATAATTCTTCCACTGAACTTGCTTGATTTGTAGATCCTTCTGATAAAACTTGTGCAGTTGTTGAAACTTGTTCTGAGCCTCCAGTAACTTGATTAGATGCCTCTCTAATTTCACCAAATACTTCATTTAAGGATTGCAAAATATTATATAATGAACTTTTTATTTCAAGAAAGTTTCCCTTATACTCTACTTCAGTTTCTATGTTCAAGTTTCCATTTGAAACATTCTCCAAAACATTCTCTATATCATCAATATAAGCCTTTAAAGATTTAACCATTTTAGAAAATGCATCAGTTAATTCTCCAATTTCATCCTTTGATGTTGATTCAATTGAAACATTTAAATTTCCTTGTGATATTTCATTCGCAATATTTACCATGTCATTTATTGGATTACTTATCAACTTTGAAATACGCTTTGCCAATACTATAGTTAATACAAAAGAAATTATTATACATGATATTACTGCCAATATTGCAATGAATGATAATATTCTTAATCTATTTGAAACTTTATCACAATCAATAATATTATTATTTAAAAGTTCATCTGCTAAAGTAGTTATATTTGCTATAACAGGTTTACCTTCTTTTCTAAATAAATCTAATGATTCCTGATTTTTATTACCTAGCCCTAAATTAACTACTTTTGTTCTAACAGTATCATACTTTTCAACTGAATCCTTAAGATTATTAAATATTTCTTTTTCTTTATCTGTCATACTTTTATTTCCAATTTCTTGTAATAATTCACTTATTTTATTCTCACATTCATCAAGTAAGTTTTGAGATTCTAATAGTTCATCCTTATTTTCTAAAAATATAATATCACGTACAATCGCTCTAGATTTTTGAATCTCCATACCTAATTTCCCAATATCACCTTGTGAAAATCCATAATTAACCAAAGCATATTGATAATCCTTATTAGTTTTTATTAGAAAACCAAGTGCAATTAAACCTGATATTATTGAAATTATTGCTATTCCAATAAATGAAACTATTAGTTTTTTATATATTGGCATATCTTTAATCTTCATGAAATCCTCCTTAGTATTTTTCCTCATCTGTTAAGTTATATGAGCATTGCTCTTCTCAAATTTTAGAAACACAATAAATTTAGCTTGGATAAGTAGTTTGACAAAAAATATTAATTAACAAACTTATTCAACTTTCAAAGAATTAGTAGTTCTGCAAAATGTTAATCTATTTTTCATAAGAACCTAATAGAATCAGATTTGATATGATAAAATTAAATCTAAAAATAATATAACATATAATTTATCACTTGTAAATGAAAACCATTATCATATTATAGATGCTTTTATTGTGATAAATTGGATATTTTAATAGCAATATTTATAATATTATCGTATGCATACATTCATTGTCTACTTCATTTACTACTTTTAACAAATCACGCTCCATATTTAGCAGTATAAATTTATATAATCTTGAACAAACTAAAATCAAATTTTACTGTTGAAAGGACTATATAACTATGAAAGGAATTTTAAGAAATTTATTATTATCATCATTTCTATTAACTTTAATTTTAGTACCAGTTAAATCTCAAGCGTCAGAAAAAGGTATCCCTTGTAACAAGGCTACATGTGATTTAAGAATGTCAGAGCAAATTCTTTGGATAGATCATGTTTCATGGACTAAAAGCTTTATTACAAGTGATCTATCCTCACTTGAAGATAAAAAAACTGTACTAGAAAGACTTCTTAAAAATCAAGATGACATTGGAAATTCAATTAAACCTTATTACGGAGAAGCTGCTGGAAATAAACTTTCTGTACTACTAAGGGAGCATATAGAACTTGCAGGGCAAGTTACTGATGCTGCTAAAAGTGAAAATAAAGATGATTTAGAAAAATATAATAAACTTTGGTATGAAAATGCTGATAAAATATCCGATTTTTTAAGTTCTGCTAATCCTAACTATTCAAACAAAGTTTTAAAAGATATGCTATATAAACATCTACAATTTGTTACAGATCAAGTTGTAGCCAGCTTAAATAAAGATTGGAAATCCGATATTGAATCATATGATAAAGGTGAAAAACATATGATTATGTTTGCAGATATACTTACTGACGGTATAATTAAACAATTTCCACAAAAATTCAAATAGTTAATATATAAATTTATGATAAAAATAGAACCGTATCTATTTATTTATGATACGGTTCACCCCAACACCTTCTAATTTTCTATCTTTAATCTTCTAACTCCAAATCAATATTTTTATTTAATAAATTTATCATTATAATTAATATATAATTCTATTTGAAATCAATATATTAAACTTTTTTTATTCCTTAGCAAACCACATATCTTTCTATTCCTATTGCTACCCCATCATTATGTACAGTATCAGTAACTTTTTTTGCATATTTCTTAACTTCATCGCAAGCGTTTCCCATTGCTATTCCACATCCAACTGTTGATAGCATTTCTATATCATTTTTTCCATCTCCAAATGCATAGCTATTTTCAATGGGAATATCTAAGTGTTCTAAAGCTTTTAATATTCCAGTTGCTTTAGTATTTTTCTTTGAATATAGTTCAAAAGATTTCTCATCTATGCTGCTAAAATAATCATAATCAGAATTACTCTTTACTAATGATAAACATAATCTTGAAGCTTCATCATCAGTACATAGCATTTCTACTTTATGAACATTAATTTCTTCAATATCATAATCACTTTTTATATATCTTCTAGAAATCCCTAAACTGTCATAAAAATTATAAAACTCTTTATAATCTTCTTTCATATATGAGTAAAGTTCTCCTTCTAAAATATATTGGATATTATGTCTTTCAAATTTAGATATTAGATTTTTTACAAACTCTTTATTAATAGGATCACTATATATCGTTTTATTATCAATTATCACTTGAGCTCCATTTGCTAAAATAAAACCATCAAATCCAAACTCTAATATGGCTTGGCTCAAAAATGCATATGGTCTACCAGAAGCAATAAAAACATAATTTTCATTAGCTTGTAAGAAACGAATTACCTTTTTAACTTTTGGTGTAATATCTAATAATCCATTAAAACAATCTAATAATGTTCCATCTATATCCAAAAATATAATCTTTTCCATAAATCCATCCCCCATCTTCTTATTTATTCTGATTTTATATCGTTTATTATCATTTGTCAATTGAAATTATAGTTATTTTATATTAAAATGATAATAAATGATAATTTAAGGAGATATAAAAATGTTTATAGAAGAACGTTATAAATATATTTTAGATTTATTGGATAAAAACGGGAAAGTATTAGTTAAAGATTTAAGTAAAGAATTTAATGTAAGTGAAAGCATGATTAGAAAAGACCTTCAAGCTTTAGAGAAAAAAAATCTA
This sequence comes from Clostridium aquiflavi, assembly GCF_031344075.1. Classification (NCBI taxonomy): domain Bacteria; kingdom Bacillati; phylum Bacillota; class Clostridia; order Eubacteriales; family Clostridiaceae; genus Clostridium; species Clostridium aquiflavi. Next base: position 53,104 of record NZ_JAVJAN010000015.1, on the reverse strand, counting down.
TTACAGCGTACTTACGGTGGTGCTATAAATGTAAAACATTCACTTGTTAATTGCCAAAGTTTTAGTAAACGTGTGGTTGAAAACATTGATTTAAAGGAAATTGTTGCTCAAAAAGCTTTTAATCAAATAAATGAAAATGATACTATTTTTTTAGATGCATCAACTATTTCATATATGATTGCAAAATTAATAGTAAAAAATGATACACCCATAACTTTAATCACAAATATGTTTGAAATATCATCATTAATTCCTGAAAATTCAAAGACACATTTTATTTTTATTGGTGGAGACTATAATGTATTTGTAGGTGGTAGCATTGGATCGTATTCCATTGAGCAAATAAAAGAATATCGTTGTAATAAAGCATTTCTAGGTTGTACTGGGATTGACCTTAGTGATGGTAGTATAAGCACTGCCATTTCAGAGGATTCATGTACTAAAAAGGCTATAATAAGCATATCTAAAGAATTATTTTTAGTAATGTTAAATGAGAAATTTAAAACAAATGGCAGTTTTATTTTTTCAAATGCTGTTGATTTTCATGGTATTATTACTGAAGATTTACCTGATAAATCTATAATTAATTTACTTGAAGAATACTATGTTAATTTAATATAATATTTTTTTTTAGTAAATAATTTATATAATAAATAAAATATTATTAGTAATCTAGATTATTATATATAAATAAGACTATGTTTTAAAACAGTGTTGATATATGCAATAGGTGAAGTGGTATTGTAATTGGACTATACTCATTTTAGAATTCCTAAGTTCAATTACTCCGCCCACTTTGCTTATGCATATATCAACACTCTGCTAAAACATAGCCATAAATAAAAGAGATAAATGAGCTTATATATTAATCCATTTATCTCTTTTGTTAATTAATAACTTAATTTTTATTTACTAGATAATACTTTGCTAGCCTATATAACATTTTAGCAATTTTTAAATACTAAATATTATAATAATTCTTTTCTTAACTCTTCTGGTGATTTTGCTGAAAGATATGCTGGTGGAACATCAAATACTGTGCAAGCACCTGTTTTTCCTTCTTTAGCCATCTTAACAATTGCTCTAGCATATGCAACTAATACACTTGAAGTAAACTCTGGATTACTCTCTAATGAAAGTGAAAATTCTATTTTCTCCTTATTTCCATTACCTGTAACCCCTGTTCTTATAACAAAACCTCCATGTGGCATTCCTGAATGATTTTTCTTTAATTCTTCTTCACTTATAAAGTTAACTTCCGTATCATAGTCTGAAAAATAATTTGGCATAGTCTTAATTTCATTCTCTACTCTTGTCTTATCTGCACCATCTTCTAATACAACATAACAAACTCTTAGATGTTTTTCTCTAGTTGTAAATTCTGGATTTTCACCAGTTCTAACTTTTGATAATGCTTCTTCTTTAGGAATTGTATATTGTTTTCCGTCTTTAACTCCATCTATTCTTCTTATAGCATCTGAGTGACCTTGACTTACACCTTTACCCCAAAAAGTATAATCTTTTCCTTCTGGTAAAATTGATTGACCTATTAATCTATTTAAAGAAAATAAACCTGGATCCCAACCAACTGAAATTATACTTAAAGTTCCAGCAGATTTAGCAACCTTATCAATTCTTTCAAAATATTGTGGAATCTTTGCATGTGTATCAAAACTATCTACAGTATTAAACATTTCTGCGATCTTAGGTCCTTGTTCCGGTAAGTCAGTAGCTGATCCTCCGCAAAGTATCATAACATCAATTTTATCTTTATATTCTGCGATTTTTGAAATATGTATAGCATTTAAGCCATCTTCAATAGAAACTCCTTCTCTTCTTGTAAATACAGCCTCTAACTCTATGTCGTCATTTTGTTTGATTGCCTTTAATACCCCTCTTCCTAAATTCCCATATCCAATTACTCCAACTTTAATTTTATTTTCCATATACTATAGCCTCCGTTTTTATTTTAATTAATTACTATTTTACCATATTTTATTTATATAATTTATTGAAAGTAAATTAATAGCAATAATATTTACTGAATCCAACACAATAAAAAATGAGTACCTTTTTCAGCTACTCATTTTATTAATCATATTCTACTTTTTTATATTTATATTTTATTCTATGATTGCTTCAAAATTTTTATATAATCTTCTGCAAATTGTATTGCTGCATCAACATGAGAAGAATCATTTCCAATATATAAACAATATCTTACTCCGTCATAGTTCCATTCCATATCATAACGTTCATCTATGGCAATTGGTTTATTTTCCAGATCAGTTACACCTTCACCTTCTGAATTCTTCTTCACATTATATTTAACATTTTTTCCTTGTGATATTCTACATTTAATATCATTAATATTTATTTCTTTTTCATCATCTTCAAGTTGTTTTGAAGAATTTTCATTATATTTAAATAAGGTTAATCGGAATTTGTGTCCTTGATTATCTACATATGTTAAACCAGGCATCATAGTAACCTTATAATCCTTACTAAGCTCATCAAAAGTTTTCTCATCATCTATTGCCTTCTCTAATTTGTCACGTACCTCACTTGAATCCTTATATTTTACACCATCAGCCATTATTGTTACACCTGGTTCCATAACATAATCTTCTATTTTTTCATATGAATAATTTCCTATTTTTTCAGGTAAATTAATTTTAAAACCAATTCTTCTTTCCATATCTTCCTTATTCTCATCTGTTATTGGTACAACACCAAAACCAACTGGAACCTTTTCATCTTCCGATCTTTCTACAATATTACCAGATTCATCAGTTATAAATATTGTTCTAAAGACTTCCTGTGCAGCTGCTCTAACTTCTGGTGAAACTGTAAAAACTCCAACAATAGAAAATGCTGCACAACATGCAGTAATCAACGCCGCTTTTTTTATATTTTTTATTTTAAAATAACTCATATTAGTCACTCCTTGTTCTTTTTTATTCCAAGCATCATTAAAAATATCTCTTGATGCTTTAATATTATTAGCACTATCATCCATAGCTGATTTTATTAAACTGTCAAATTTATCATTCTTATTCATTCTAATACACTCCTTTATCTATATAGTTGACTTACACTATATTTGTTTGCATTTAACTTCTGCTAGATGATTTTGGTTTTCAAAACAATCACCCAATTGCTTTTTTAAAGCACCTCTTGCATAGAATAAACGGGATTTTACTGTTGCTTTAAAGCATCCAGTTACTTTTGAAATTTCTTCTATTGACATATCATTAAAGTAATATAAAATAACAACAGTTTTTAAATTTTCACTTAAATTATTAATTGCACTTTTTACTATGTGCTTTGTTTCATAAGTATCAATTATATTTTCTTCATTTTGTTTTTCATTATAAAACAAAGCTTCATTTTCTGATGTTATATCAGTAGGAACTAGCATTGATTGTTTTTTAGACATTTTCCAGCCTGTGCGAACAAGAATTCTAAAAAACCATATTTTAAATGCTTCAGGATCTTTAAGCTTATCTATTTCCATAAAACATTTCATATAAGTTTCCTGAAGAATGTCCTCTGCAATTCCTCTTTTTCCAGATAAAAAATAAGCAGTGGCCAATGCTTTCTTTTCTACGGTTTGCAAAAGTTCCTGAAATGCCTCCTTTTCCCCTAGCTTACAACGCATTATTGTGTCTTGGATATCCAACTTTTACATCTCCTTTCTTTTTGCATTCTATAATATAAGAGCATAACTATATCATTTAGGTTTTGTTAATTTATTATTTTTTTAAATTTTAGTCTTATAACATAAAAAATCTCTTTATATTTATAATTATTTTTAATTCAATTTTATTGCAATTTTTAATCTTAAATAGCAAAAGGAGTACCTTTTTCAGATACTCCTTTCATCGTCTATATACAAAGTTATTAAACTATAATTTATATTCAATTTTATTAACCATATTTCCTTTAGTTTATTTCTATTTATTTATGATTTGATTCTTTTTATTGTTTTATTACACTATATATTTCAAATGACTGTAAATATTAATTGTAGATGTGTTATTATGCTGATATACTTCTTAATATATAAATCGTAACTGTGATAAAATTTTACTAATGATGGAGGATAATTTAAAAATGATGCATTATGTTTTCCCTATTAAAATAGCTATGCTAACTTTTTCTATTTTAGCTATATTTATTACGATTCCTTTTAGTTTATATCAATATAGAAAATATGGATATATTAATAAATTTAGGACTCTTATTTTATATTCATTTTTACTATACTTATTATGTACTTATTATTTAATAATATTGCCACTACCTCTTACTACTGACATTCGTAGTTTACAAGCAGAAGGAACTCAGCATATTCAATTAATACCTTTTAATTTTATTATTGACATTTTTAAAGAAACTGATATTGTATTTTCCAAACCTTTTACATATATAAATATTCTTAAAGAAAGAGCTTTTTTACAAGCTGCATTTAATGGAATTTTACTTACGCCACTTGGTATTTACTTAAGATATTATTTCAAAAAAGATTTAAAGAAAACTATACTTATAACTTTTTTAGTTTCATTGTTCTTTGAGCTTACTCAACTATCTGGTTTGTATGGTATATACAATGCTCCATATAGACTTTTTGACGTGGATGATTTAATCTTAAATACTTTTGGTGGATTCTTAGGCTATTTAATAGCTCCATTATTTACATACTATCTTCCTAAATCAAATACATTAGATGACAATATAGATTTACAAAAACTTAAAGTGGGATATGTAAGAAGATTTTTTGCATTCTATATAGATTGGTTTATATTGGGCTTTATTCCTAATATTAATTCCAATTTGTTTGTAAAATCTTTAATAGTATTTATTTACTTTATTGTACTTGTCTATTTAACTAATGGTCAAACTCTTGGAAAATATTTGTTTAAAATAAGAATTAAAGGAAAACATGAAAAGCTATCATTTAAAGAAATTTTTATACGATATGGAATTCTTTATTATGGAGTTTTTGGTGTAAATAAAATCTTATTTACTGCTATTGACTTAAATAAAATTGACTATGCTAATTATATTATTGTCATCATGCTTATAGCTATAGTAATTAACTTATTAATATTTGTACACCTTTTACTAAGTATAATAAAGAAAGATAATATGCTGTTTTATGAAAAATTGAGTAATACAAAAAATATTATTATATAATATTAAAATAAGAAAGACTTAGTATAATAATACATCTAAGCCTTTCTTATTTATAAATTTTAATACGATATTAATTAAAGACCCTGTAATCTAATACTTCTTTCCGTATAACCCCTAAGTGAAGTTCATCTTTTTATTCCGCTGTAAACTCTAAGTTACTATAATATTTACTTATCATAATAATATATGATTTACAGTATCTCCAATTTCATTGTTTATATTCCATAATATCTATAATCTATTTCCTATATAATCTTTTTTAAATCATCTAAAAATTTTAAAATAGTAGTTATTTCTTCATCCTTATACTTATTCAAAATTTCCATTAACTTTTCTTGTTCTTTTTTATGAAAATATTCATGTAATTTAAACAAGGCCATACCTTTCACTGTTAGGCTATAATAAATTTCTTTTTTATTATTTTCTATCTTATCTGCATTAATAATCTCCTTTGAAAGAAGCTTTGAATTTATTTTTGATATACCACCTTTAGTCATATAAAGCTCTTTTGCTATGAATATATTATTAGCCATATTATTTTTACCTATACATTCAATAACATGAAACTCTGATAATGATATATCTCTTATATCATCTTCTGATATTTTACTAAGTTCCTTCCTAACCTCTTCTTCATCTTCTTTTATGTTTAAAATTGCTTGAATTAAATTTTTCTCTTGGTTTTTGTTTGAATCACTTACATGATTTATAAAAGAAATCACTTTTTCAAATAATGCCCCTGACTTATCATCTATTATCATAAATCTGCCCCCATTTAGTTTCTTAGTTAACAATATATATTATAATTCAAAAATTTTTTTATTCAATACTATCAAAATTGTTTACAAGGAAACCTTCTTTATGATATTATTAAAATAGTTTCCAAGGAAACGTTTTTAATTTAATGGAGGTTTTAAAAATGAAAATTGATTTAACATTAGAAATTAGCAAGGAAGTACTTTCCTCAACTCTTAAGAAGGCAATAAATGAGGATAAAGCCTTCGGATCTATAGGTCATATAGGAACTCATTTTGATATTATGAATAAAAAGTTTCCTCTTGATTATATAAATAGAATTGGAAAAATATTTAATGTATCTCACATAAGAAATAGTGAGATTTCATTAAAGGATATTAACCTAAACGAAATTAAGGAAAATCACTTTATTATTTTTTATACTGGCTACTTAAAAGAGATGGGCTATGGAACAGCTGAATACTTAACAGATTATCCTGAGCTTTCTAAGGAATTAATTGATTATTTAATAAATAGAAAAGTTAGTCTAATAGGAATAGATTCACCTGGAATAAAAAAAAGTTCTGAACACAGATATATAGATCAGTATTGTGCAGATAGAAATATATTTATTGTTGAGAATATAAATAATCTTGATCTATTATGGTCAGAGGCCAAAAATAATTCTTTTACTATGCACACTTTTCCTCTTAATATAAGAGGTGCAACAGGTCTTACATCTAGGGTAATAGCCGAACTATAAAATCATGTGATTCTTTATAAATAATTTTGTACAAACTACGTATTAGACACTATTTATTGATAATAATTTTTATAAAAATATATAATTAGGAAATATTATAAACCAAAAAATGATATGCTCCCTTTATAGTAGACAGTTAAAATAATAAAACTGTTTTTATAAAGGGGGTATTTTTTATGTCAAGAAAAGCCAAATGTTCTCTTGATGAATATATAGATTTTTATAATCAAAAAGATTACAGAAAAAGTTAAAAAGTATGACTCCAATAGAATATCGAAGTCATACTTTAAGTAGCATACTTTTTTACTTAAACTCCCTAAGATTTTTTAGTTTTAATTCCAAATTTCATTTGCCCATTCTGGATGATCAATAAAAGGATTTCTATTGTGCTGATATTTTTTGTATATTATATCATTTCTCCTTTTTTCAAGTTCATCAACAGGGTCTTGGTTATTCCATTGAAGCAATGTGCTTAATTTTCCCATGTATGGATTAGCCCCATTATTAACTTTATCATTCAATTCTAGATCTACTTCTCCTCTATCACCTTCATATCTTACATCCATGTAAAATAACATTCTAGCGATATCACCTTTTACACTATCTCTTGGTTCCCATGAATCATTATCATATTTACATAAAGTAGCTTCACTATGTGGAACTCCGCCATTGTCAAAATCTAAATTTCCTCTTGAACTGTTTACAGATACATCTGCTGGTCTTAAATGATGTAAATCTGTTCCTGGACCTGCTTTAGTTCCAAAATTACCATGTGACTTTGCCCAAACATGCTCTCTATTCCAATTATTCACGCCTGCTCCTTTTGTGTTTTTTCCTTGAGAACGACCTGTATATAATAATATTACGTTATTTGTATTATTAGGATCTTCATCTGTATCCATCAATGCTTCCCAAACAGCAGCGTATGATAACTTTTTATTATCATCAATTATTTCATGAAGTGATGATTTTAAAGCTTTTCCACTCTTTCCAATAGCATCTGTATAATAGGTATCATCATATGAAGTTGCTGTATCAGTAATTATTGTATCATTACTACTTACCTCGTCATTTCCACTAACATCATCCTCAATGATTACATCTGAATTATTTTCACCTGCTGATGTATTTCCACTTAAATCAGTATCAGAAGTACTTACCTCTGAAGAAGTTACTTTTGTTATACTAGTAATATTTTTTAATCCATCATGTGAAAAATATGAAGTTAAATAACCGGTAACATTAACTTGACTCCCTTGTAAATCTGGGTTTGTTTTTAGTCCAAAAGAATTTCTATATGTTGCAGGAATTTTAACATAAATCATATTTAATGTATTTGTTTCTGTTGCGCTATCTGCAATTGCAATAGCAGTATCTCCAGTATATACACTTGTTAAAACTCTATCAGTAGCTATTGGCTGTCCAATTATATATCCCTGAACAGTTTTTAATGTATTGTTTTGATTTTCTATAGCTTCAGTTACTGAATATGGCTCTGTGCTTGTTCCACTTCCAATCATAGCATATGTTGTGTTAGGTATAGAAAAAGAAAAAACTAAGACTAAACTAAGTATAAATGACAATGTAAACCTTTTGATTTTAAACTTTGCATTATTCAATATTATGCCTCCTGAAATATTTATTAATAATCCGTTTTAATGCATAGCTTCCCCCTCTTTATAGCAATGCATTTAAATATACCAGATTATTATGTTTTAATATATTCTAAATATTTAGGATATATTAATGAAAATGAAAATTTTTATATTTACATAATTCACTAAATTTTTATTTAGATAAAAGAAGAAAGAAAGCCTATTGTCATATTAAATATATCAAACTTCTTTGACCCTCTTTTATATATGATTAAAAATATGTTATTATTATTAAAAGACTTTTTATTAATATAGAGTGAATAAAATCAACTTTAAAAATCACAGGAGATTTGTATGGAAAAACTTACTTTTGTAATGGAAAATTATTTAGAAGCTATCTATGAGTTATCAGAAGAAGGCAACGGAGTTAAAATGACTCGTATAGCAGAAAAGCTTGGAGTAACTAAAGCAAGCACTAATAGCGCTATGGTAACTTTAGCTGAAAAGGGACTTATAACTAATGAAAGATATAAGGAAATATTTTTAACTCCTTTAGGCTTAGAAATAGCTAGATTTACATCTAAAAAGCATCACATTATTAAAGATTTCTTTATAAAAATTCTAAACATCGATATCTCTATTGCAGATGAAGACGCTTGTGCTATAGAACATGTTATTAGTTCAGATTCTGTTTATGCTATGCAAAAATTTCTTTCAGAACATGAGAATAAATAAAAAAATCAACGACTCAAAATTGCTTTGGCGATTTTAAGCAGTTAATTTTTTTACCTTTAAGATACCTGACTTCTATAGAGCATAGCATAAGTTCCTCCAGAACGAATCAGTTCATCATGGGTTCCCGTTTCTTTAATGCCTGTTCCTTCTAAAACTACAATTTTATCTGCATTAAGGATAGTTGATAATCTATGAGCAATTACTATAGTTGTTCGATCTTTTGAAATTTCATCTAATGCAGCTTGAATTTCTTTCTCTGTTTTTGTATCAAGAGCTGACGTTGCTTCATCTAAAATAAGAATAGGTGAATTTCTAAGAATTGCTCTAGCTATGGAAATTCTCTGTTTCTGTCCTCCAGAAAGACGTACTCCACGCTCACCTATTATGGTATCATAACCATTTTCTAAATTCTCAATAAAATCATGAGCATTAGCTGCTTTTGAAGCCTCAAGAACCTGCTCCCTAGTAGCTTCTTTCCAGCCATAAACAATATTTTCATAAATTGTTCCGTTAAATAAAAAGGTGTCCTGCAAAACCATGCTTATATTGTCCCTAAGACTCTTTAAAGTTACATCTTTAATATCTATTCCATCGATTAAAATGCTTCCATTCTGAGGATCATAAAAGCGATTTAAAAGGCTAGCTATTGTGGTTTTACCAACTCCAGTTGCCCCAACGAAAGCTACAGTTTCTCCCGGATTTACTTTTAAATTTATATTTTTCAAAACGTTTATCTCATCATTGTAGGAGAAAGAAATTCCCTTAAACTCAACTTCTCCTTTAACCCTAGGTATTTTCTTTGCATTAACTTTTTCTTTAACATCTGTAACTTCATCCATAACCTCAAAGACACGCCTACATCCTGCAACTGCGTTACCTGACATTTCCATAAGCCTTGAAAAACTCTTTATAGGTCCATAAAACATACCAAGATACATAGAAAATCCTACAATATCCCCAATATTAACTTCTCCTCTTGAAACCATAAATCCGCCAAATATTATAACTATAACAGAACCTAGAGCCGTGAAAAATGTAAGAAGTGGAAAAGTGGTTTCAAAAAAGAAGCTTGCCCTTAAGTATGTCTTACTATGTTTCATAGAAAGGTTCTTAATCCTTTTTTCTTCTCTTTCCTGTTGATTGAATATCTGTATTTCTTTAATTCCAGAAAAATTATCTTGCACAGTACCAGAAAGTTCTCCTCTAACCATAGAATTCTGCTTCCATATAGGAGAAAGATACTTACTCTGCCAAAGAGTAATTATAATAAGAAAAGGAATAGCAACAAGACTTATAAAAGCTAACTTTACATTAATAGAAAATAATAATATCCCTACACCTACGAAAGTCAATATATTAACAACAAAATCAGGAATTACGTGAGCTAAAAGAATCTCTACCTCCATAACATCATTAATAACTCTGCTAGTTAAATCTCCTGTACGACTTTTATTAAAATACTTAAGCCCCATATGTTGAAGCTTAGAGTAAAGTTCTGTTCTCATATCTGCAACATAATGCAAAGCTGCATGATGGTTTAAATATCCTGAAATAGAGCTTCCAGCTGATTGAAGTATAGTTGCAACTAAAAGCATCAATCCTATTCGTAAAGATTGAGCTCCAAAATCAGAGCTTCCTTCTGTTGCTATACTTGTAAGCTCTCTTAAGGCCCAGGGATTATAAAATCCTGCTATAGTAGAAATAATAACAGCTATTAATGCTAATATTAAATAAATCCAATATCTTCTGGCTCCTATAAAAATACGTAAAGTGGTCCTCATATACCTACCGCCTCCTTTTCCTTCAATTGCACATCCTCATTTTCATCTATAATATCATAGGTAATGCATACTGGACGATTGCTCTTAGGCTCAATAACAACATCAGCATTAATATTGAAGGTTTTTCTAAGAACCTCTGGAGTCATAACTTCTTCAGGAGTTCCATGTTTTATGATGGCTCCTTTTTGAATAGCAATAATATAGTCAGAAAATCTTGCAGCAAGATTTAAATCATGAAGTACCATAACAATAGTACACTTTTGATTACGGTTAAGCTCATATAAAAGCTTTAAAACCTCTAATTGGTGAGCAAGGTCAAGATAAGTAGTAGGTTCATCTAATAAAATTAAATCAGTTTGCTGTGCTAGAGCCATAGCAATCCAAACTCTCTGTCTTTGCCCTCCTGATAAAGTATCAACTTCTCTTCTCTCAAATTCACTTAACTTAGTTGCAGCTAAAGCCCATTTAACAATTTTTTTATCTTCCTCCGTGAGATTTCCAAAACCTTTTTGATGAGGGAAACGTCCATATGCAACTAACTCACTTACAGTAAGTCCACTTGGTGCATTAGGAGTTTGAGGAAGTATGGCCATCTTTTTAGCTATTTCTTTTGTAGGTAATTTACTTATATCTTGTCCACTTAGATGTACTATACCCTTCTTAGGCTTTAATATACGTCCAACAGCTTTCAAGATAGTTGATTTACCGCAGCCATTTGCTCCTATAATAGAAGTTATCTTTCCCTTTGGTATCTGCATATTTAATTCTTTTACAATAAGAGTATCCTCATAAGCTATATCTAAATTTTTAGTTTCAATACTTTTCATACAAACCTCCTTAATTTGACTTTACTAATAGGTATAAGAAGTAAGGTGTACTTAATACAGTAATAACAATTCCTGTAGGAACATCGGTTCCAAGACTTATAGTTCTAGTAATAGTGTCTGATAATAGAATAATTATTGATCCTACTAAAGATGCCGTAGGAATCAATAGTTTATGATTTGAGCCTACAAACTTCCTTGCCATATGTGGTGAAATCATTCCAACAAAAAAGAAGTTTCCACCTAAGGCTACACTACCTGATGATAAAGCAACAGCTGCTACAGCTAGACCTATGAATTCACTCTTTACTGCTACTCCTAAGCCTGTTGCAGTTTGATTACCAAGGTTTAAAGTATTCAAAATACGAGATTTATAAAATACATATAAAAACAGAATCAATACCCAAGGTGCAAGAATAGAAATATACGTCCAATTGTCTCCCCAAAGACTTCCTGCACTCCATCTTTGAACAAAATCCATCTGATTTTCATCTAGCTTTAAAGTAAGCATCATAGTAACAGCACTATATCCACTTCCAACAGCTACCCCTGTCAAAATTAATCCTGTAGGTGATATATTTTTTCCTCTTCTATAGGAAAGTAAAAATATAAGCACTGCTGCTGTCATTCCACCTACAAAAGCTAGAAGTGGGAGAGCAATAGCCGAAGGTACACTATCTACCTTAAAAATAACTATAAACAATAATACAAATAACCCTGACCCAGAACTTATTCCCAAAGTTCCAGGACTAGCCATATCATTGCGAAGTAAACTCTGCATTACACATCCAGCTGTTCCCATACCAATACCTACAAGCATAGTTAATACAATACGAGGAAGACGAAAATCATATACTATAAGATTTTGTTTAGCTGTGCCTTTCCCAAGAAGAACATTAAAAACTTCCGAAGGAGAGAGATTCATTTTACCTGAATTCACACTTATTACTGCCACAACTAACATAGCAATGGTAAGTACCAAAATAATAGTTATACCACGTGAAACTGAATAACCCTTTTTCTTCATTCAAATTCCCTCCTTTGCATCCTTGTAAGATAAAGAAAATATGGAACACCTATTACAGCAAAAATAATTCCAATTGGAGTTTCATAAGGCTTATTAATAAGCCTTCCAACTAAATCTGCTACCACAGTAATCAAAGCTCCATATAATCCCGAAGCTGGAACAATGTATCTATAATCTACCCCTATAAGGTAGCGGACAATATGAGGTACTATTAATCCTATAAAGCCAACAGGTCCAACAACAATTACAGAAAGTCCTGTAAGTATTAAAACAACTACAGTAGAAATCCCTTTAACCTTCTTAGTATTAAGTCCAAGACCTATAGCTGCATCATCTCCAAGATTTAAAACCGTAATTGAAGGCGATATAACAAGGGCTACAATAATACCTACAATAAAGAATGGGAAAACTATAGCAAGTTCACTCCATTTAGCACCTGCTGTTCCTCCAGCAGTCCAATAAGCTAAAGCATATCCGAGTCTATATTTAATAGAAAGATATTGGCTAAAAGCACCAAATAACATTGATATAGAAATACCTGCTAAGACAAGTCTCTGTGGTTTCATCCCTCCTCTACCGATAGATGCAATAAAATAAGTCATACTTGTAGTAACAGCTGCACCAATGCAGGCAAAAAGCATCATCTGTCCATAACTTCCACCAGGTAAAAATGCCATACAAAAAGCTATAGCAAAAGTAGCACCGCTACTTATACCCATAAGCCCAGAATCAGCAAGAGGGTTTCTTGTAGTTCCCTGCATTATAGCACCACATATGGCAAGGCTTGACCCAACAATTATATTAGCTACTATACGAGGAAGTCTTAGAGTTTGAATAATCTGGTGTTCAGTTAAAGAAGAGTCAAAATTAAAAATGGCTCCCCAAGCTGTAGACAAATTCATATCGGCAGCGCCAAAAGAAATTGACGCCGCTGACATAATCACCAACAAAACCACCCCTGCAATCATATAGATTGTAAAATTCAAAGCTCCTAATTGTCGCTTTTTATTATAGGTCTTTTGCATATTTATTTTCCTTTCTTAATTAAAATTATTTAGCTAATGGATTTATTGCATTAATCATATAGTCAAGTTGTTCAGTAAGACTTGTAATATCAGAATAATAGAAAAGACCTAAGTAATTCCCTGGTATTTCTACAACTCTGCCTGCTGCAACCGCAGGAATGCTCTTCCAAATATCTGTTTTTGCATATTCAGATTCTTTACCTTCTTGTTTGAACCACAATATATAGTCTCCAAAATACTCATGAGCCACTTCATAACTTATAGATCCACGGCCTTTTCCGGATTTCTCTATAAGTTCTTTAAGCTTGGCTGGATATTTAAGGCCAAGATAGTCATATACTAAAGTACCACCTCTAGAGCCTGTCTCATAATATATACCACTCCATTCTCCAGAAGGACCCCAATCTTCCATAATGCTGAAAGTTTTTCCTGTAAACGCATCTCCTTTAAGAGTTTTCTTCGCAACATCAAGTTTTTCTTCAAATTTCTCAACAGCTTCTTTTGCTTCAGTAGTACGTCCTGTAGCTTCTCCAATGAACTTTATTCTATCAATAGAACTTTGAGATTCTGGAATAACAAGAACTGGAGCTATTTTGCTGAATTTATCAAAGTCTGCCTCATCATATGTAATGATAAGATCTGGTTCTAAAGCCATAACTTCTTCTGCTTCCCACTTTTCTATTTTTGTTGTAGCCTTAAGTTTATTATAAAAAGGCATAGTTTCTTGTTCCCAAGCATTATATCCAACTAGATTTAACCCTAAAGTAATAACATCTCCAACATACCAGTTTGCAACCACACGCTCAGGTTTAGCAGGAACTGTAATATCTCCTTTTACAGTAGTTACAGTACGAACAGTTGATTCTTTTTTCTCTGCATTTTTAGATGAAGAGCAACCATATAAAATTGCTGTAGTCATAAATATTGCACAAAATAATGACAATAATTTTTTCATTTTATATCTCTCCTTTATAAATATCTTATATTAATCTGATAACGCCGGCACCTGCGTTATATACGAATGTAAGACTAGTCTAACTTTAAAAATCGTAGCATTTATAACTTCTCCTGTCAATCGCTTAAGAAGCTCATTTTCAGAAGTCATTTTCTATTAAAATGATGGTAATTTATTGTTTTATAAGAGTTAAATGAAAATAGTTCTCTTCGTTATGGATTGCAATTTAAATAAAACGGATTATATTTATATTGAAAATCATTCTCAAATAATGATATAATTTTCTTACTTTAAATCAAAGAAAAGAGAGGTGTGAAAGTTTTATGTATGAATATAAAGATTCTTCTTGGAAAGCTTTAGCGGATAAATATAATCTTACTAAAAGACCCTATGGCAAAGGGCAAATTTATGATTTTCCACATCATTGGTCAAATGGATGGATTGCAGAAATAAACCCTGCTAAAGGATTATTTGTTTCAAGTGCTTGGCTTACTCCAAGTGAACAGATAGTACATACAATAAATTCTAGTGATCCTTTTATGCTGCTTTTTTGTATTGACTGCGGAGAAATAGTCTATTCACAGCAAGGAAAGAAGAAGCAAGCTTTATCCCCTATCACTCATCTAATTATTAATCCTCAAAAACAATTTACCTTTACTTTCTCTAAAGACGTACACTATTGTTTTACCAGTGTTTTAATTTTTGATGGCTTTATAAAACCTTTTCTCAAAGATCGCACCAATGCACCTAAAATCAGTGTTGAGGATGCGAAGCTTTGGAAAACACAACATTACAATACCCCTGATATAATGCTTATTTTGGAACAAATTAGATGGGCTGTACGAAATACAGACATGCCTTTACTTGCTTTTGAGGGTATGACTTTGCATCTATTATCTGCAATCACTAGAAATTTCCCTGATATACCTAAAATAAGAAGCAGCCGCCGTCACTATGTTACTTGGGAAAATGAGCAAAAGATTTATGAAGTGAAAACTAAAATTGATGAGGATATTTTGAACCCTCCAGCTATAATTGAACTATGCAGAATAGCTGAAATGAGCGAAAGCAAGCTTCGTGAATCTTTTAAAAACCACTATGGAATTCCCCTTTATAAATATATTCGCATAGAAACCATGAAAAGAGCCATGCAGCTTTTATCTGCTGACCATCTAAGTATTCGTAACATATCTGAACTATGCGGCTATAAAAATCCAGCAAAATTTGCTGCTGCCTTTAAAGATGTACATGGAATTACTCCTAGTTATTTTAGAAAATCTTTTAATTTATAAAAAAATTTAAGATACTTATATCACATAAGTATCTTAATCTTTCTTACTAACTTTCTAGTAATTTATTCATAATATAATCTAACTGTACATTAGATGAGTAAATATCTATATCATAAAATAATGTAAAATCAATTGGTATAACATGTCCTTCTTTAACTGCCGGAATTGACTGCCAAACTGGATTGTTCGCTAGTTTCCCAATCTCTCCACTAAATATTATGTAATCTCCAGCATAATCCTTAATTGTTTCAAGAGAAATCTCTCGATGCTGATCTTTACCAATAACTTCATTCTGTATAACATCTGGTGCTTTGAATCCTAATTGACTATAAATTAGGTCGCCTCCACGGCCCCATTTATCACCATACACCCAAACTCCTCCATTTTGGTTGCTTTCAAAAATACTGAATTTCTTATCCATAATTTTTTTAGAATCCAATTCTTTCTTTGCATTATTTATCTTTTCTTTAAAATCAGACTGTGCCTTTTCTGCCTCTTCCTTTTTATTTAAAACCTCCCCTAAAAAGGCTATTCTCTCCTCCATATTAAGAGTAGTAAAAGGAATATAAACTGTAGGAGCAATCTTAGAAAATTCATCAATCTTTTCTTCGCTTACAACAAGAATAAGGTCTGGATCATATTTCATTATCTCTTCTGGTTCAAACTTTTCCCATACAGGTAAACCCTCTACCTCTTTTTCATAAGCACTACCTTTTGCATCATATGTAGCTACTGGTTTAACTCCTAAAGCCAAAACATCACCCATTCCATAAGTAGCAATAACTCTTTTAGGATTAGCAGGAACATTAACATCACCTCTTACAGTACTTACAGTACGAACAGCTTCTTCTTTTTTAGTAGTATCCTTAGCTGAAGAACAACCAACTAAAATTAAAGTAGTCATAAATATTGTACAAAATAATGACAATAATTTTTTCATTTTATATCTCTCCCTTATAAACATCTTATTTTTAACCTGAATAACACCTATGCCCGTGCTATACAAAAATGTAAGACTAGTCTAACTTTTAAAAGCGTAGCATTTATATTTTCCTCTGTCAATTGTCAAGGAAGCTCCTTTCCAAAAGTTACTTTTTCTTAAAATAAGGGCTATTTATTGTCTTATAATAGTTAAATGAAAATTCTTCTCTTTATTATGGAGTGTAACTTAATTAAAATGGATTATGCAATATACATATCTTAAAGAGCTTCTTTTTTGTATAATTTTACTAACCCACTAATTTAAAATTCTATAAGATAAATACATAAAAAATTAGCTAGTAAAATCTACTTTTACTAGCTAATACTTTTAATCTCCAACACCAAAATCAGTATTTTCAAATAATATTTCTATTTTTTCAACATCTCTTAAGAATTGATATTCTTTTTCAAACCACTTTATTAATTCTTCATCCCTTTTTATTTCAGTAGTATTTTCAGTAAATATATTTACTGTTCCATAGTCAAAATGATGTAATACTATATCTATATCTCTTTTTATCATTTCTTTAGTTTGTCCTTTTATCCCAACCAAAAGACAAACTGATTGAAAATGCTCTTTTACTTCTTCATATGTTTTAAAGTTAGCATTTTTATTTAAGAATTTGTTTCTAAAATCATTATCGAAACTCTCAACTCCAATTTTAAAAACTATTTCTATTCCAAAAAAATCTCTCATTTCTTGTAGTTTATTTTTATAACACCAATGACTTTCTAAAAATATTTTTTTTATACCGTTCTTATCTATTACTTCTTTTATCTTATTTAATGTTTCTTTTGGTAATTCAAAACAGCTCCCAGAATTTATTACTTCTAAAGTCTTATAAACACCATTTACATTATCAAGAACTTCAAAATCCAATTTATTTATTTCTTCCTCTTTTGTTGAGTTATCATCTATATAATCACAAAATGTACATTTTCCCCAAATACATGGAAATCCTTTTAATAAAACAATTTCTCTCTTATTTTTTTCTTTTATAACATTATATCTGTCCATTAACTTCATTCCTAACTAAATTCATAATAAATTTCATTGGCATCGCTTTTATTACTGAAAATACTAATGCAAAACTAACGGCTTTATCTAATAAATCAGTAAATATTTGAGTAGAAAATACTGCTGTAATTGTACTTATTCCTAAATTTTTAAATATAGCAACAATTATGCTAGAACCTGATGACGTTACTCCATTAAACACAAATGCTGCTACTATTGATGCCGTTATTGATCCTAAAACAGTAATTAATATAATTGATAATACAGATCTAATACCTTCAAATTTAGAATTTTTAAAACATGCTCCCGTACTTAAACCTACAATTATTTGAACAGGCATAAAGTAAAATGAAATTGGATCAAAAGTTGCTCCATTTACTATTGAAGTTAATCCACCAACTATTCCGCCATTAATTGGACCTAGTAAAACTGCACTTAATAAAGTTCCTATTGTATCAATATATATTGGTAATTTAAAACTTAGCGCTATAAATCCCCCTACAAGATTTATAACTATACATAAAGACATAAATGTCATTACATTTAAATTTATTTTTTTCATATTTTAATTCCCCCTTTTATTGCTTAATTGCCGTACTTTGAATTATTTAATATATTAAAAATATCTTTCTTATGCTCTGGAAGTAACCTTGTTAAAAACATTTCCATGAATGCTTTTGAATTTACTTCTGTTAATACCAGGCAATTTGGTTCTTTTCTATAAAAATCCCCTTCATCTACTAAGCTCATACCAATTGCTTTTCCTTCTGTAACTATATCCACGTAATATTCTTTTCCACTACAAAGACTTGGATCTATAAAATAAGCTATTGCTAATGGATCATTTATCACGCACCCCAAAGTTCTTTCTTGCTCCCAATGAAAATCCACATAAAATCTTGTTATTTTAACTATTAAATCTGCTAATGGATTCTTAAATTGTTTTAACATCTCTATATAGTTAGGCGTTAATACAATTTCTCTTGTTACATCTAATCCAACCATGGTAATTTTTCTATTAAGTTCATTAAAAACTTTTTCTGCGCCATGTGGATCTACCCAAAAATTAAATTCAGCAACTTGCGAACAATTTCCAAAGCTCTTAAATGCTCCCCCCATTAAAATTAATTCTTTCATCTTTCTCGTTGTTTCTTTATCTTTATCTAAAGCTTTTGCAATATTAGTTAAGGGACCTATTGCTATTATTGATAATTCATCCTCTTCTTTTAAAGAATCTAAAATGAAATCTACTGCGCCTTCTTTATAATTAGCTTCTTCTACTTTCGGTAAAAATGTTTCTCCAAGTCCATCTTCACCATGAGTATCTTCTGCTGTAATTAGCTCTCTTGTTAGTGGTTCCCCATCCCCTATATATACAGGAATATCTAACCTTCCAAGTTCTTTTAATATTTTAAGAGCATTTTCTGCACCTTTTTTAGCATGTACATTACCAGAAACAATAGTTATACCTTTTACTTCTAATTCCTCAGACTTTAATGCAAACATGATTGCTAATGAATCATCAATTCCAGGATCACAATCTATTATTATTTTTTTCTTATTCATTACTACTTCTCCTTACCTTTTGTGTTTAGAACACAAATACAACGCTTACTCTTCATATCTAATTCTCCACTATTATTCTCTCTAAACACATATATTATTAGATTTTTTTAATTTAAGGCTATGTTTTAAAATACATTATTTTAAAAGTTATCCACAAATTTTTTAATAATATAAATTCCTAAAGAATAAAAAATGCCTTGAGAATAACCATCTCAAAGCATGAAAAATAAAAAAAGTCGCAATTAACCATGCGACTTATTAAATCTTATTTAATTGCCTAGTTTTTTATAGAGGGATGGTCTTCGAACCTCTCCCACTTTTTAACAAAGTGGATTTTTATTAAATTTTCTTATTGAGTATATCAAATATTATAATTATTTTCAAGTAACATTTACTTACTTTGAACCTTGTCTAATTTTTTATTGTATAGAAACATATATAATGAAGCTGTAAATATTATTAAATATCCTATAATACTTAAGTGATCTGGTAATGCTCCAAATATAACTAAACTTATTATAGCTGAGAATAATATGTTAGAATAATCAAAGATTGATATTTCCTTAGCTGGTGCATACTTATAAGCTAAAGTTACTCCAAATTGACCTACACTTGCAAAAACACCTGCTAATATCAAATAAATTAATTGCATCATAGTCATAGATTTATAGGATAGCATCATAAATGGAAATAATACTATTGATGAAAAAGTTGAAAAATAAAATACTATCGTATAATGTTTTTCTTTTCCCCCCAATTCTCTTACACAAGTATAAGCTGCTGCTGCAAATATAGCACCACCAACTCCTGCTAAAGCCGATATTACTTCAAGATTGAATGATGGCTTTATAATGAATAATGCTCCTAAAAATGCAATTATTAAAGATATGATTTGTTTTGTATTTATTTTTTCTTTTAAAAATAAAGCTGAAAAAATAATCACAAAAAATGGGCTCAATTTATTTAGCATATTAGCATCTGATAAAACTAATTTATCTATTGTATAAAAATTCAATACAATTCCCAGTGTTCCAAATAAAGATCTTAATACAAGAATCTTTTGATTTTCTCTTTTTCCAAAAAAGCTTTCTTTATGTTTAATTATTAAACTTAAAGCAATTAAACTTGCTACTAAATTTCTAAAAAATGATTTTTGTAAAGATGGTAAATCTCCTGAAAGCTTAACAAAAGCTGACATCATTGCAAATCCAAATGCTGATAATATTATAAATATTATTCCTTTACTTCTATTACTAAAATTATCTAAATTCATGATTTCCTCACTTTCTTAATTAAATAAAGTTCTATATATAATTTATATATTTTTTAAAACTTTGCTTCAATAACTTATTCATATAAAATTCTTTCCATTAACTATAATAACATATTACTTTTAGTTCTTTAAAATTTAATGTTAAATAATATATAAACATTTATTCAAAATATGGATAAAATAAAAACTGCTGATAACAATTTTATCAGCAGTTTCTATTTTAATACGTATGATTAATTATAATATATAATTTGATGAAATGTACTTTTTCTTAGGGAGAACAGAAAAAATCCAAACTAAATAATAAGGTCACGCAATTATTTATTTAGTAAATTAGTATTTTGAGTGTGTGCTTTCAATACTTGCTAATTTATTTTTTCATAGTACACTTCATAAAATCTTTGCTTTGGTAAAATTTTTATTGTGTATAGCAATAATTTGTCTCATTTGTCATTGAATGAGTTATGTTTGCTTTGAGATTGATTCTCATTTACAATATTATAATATCTCTATTTTGTACTATTGTCAATACTTTATTAGAAAAATTTAAAATTTATTTTTTAATTGTTTATAATATAAAATTTCTATTAAAATTCTATGTCTTTAACTTGCTTATATAATTTACTAAAACAGAATCTTGTTTAATTTATGAATATATAAATTTTCTGCTAAGTTGATAGGTCTTAAATCAAAAATTGATATTATAATGTAAGATTTAATTTATAGTAATTAAGCTTACATTTATAATATCAATTTTATTTTAATCTAGAATACTTAAATTTTTCATACTTAAGTCTAATATTTTAGCTGAATGAGTTAACGCCCCCACTGATATATAGTCAACTCCTATTTCTGCTATTTCTTTTATGTTATCTATATTTACATTACCTGAAAATTCTATTAAAACCCTATTATTAATTATTCTTACTGCTTCCTTTGCTGTTTTCAAATTCATATTATCAAGCATTATTATATCCACTTTAGCTTCTAATGCTTCATTAACCATATCTAATGTTTCTGCCTCCACTTCTATTTTTCTAACAAATGATGAATTCTTTTTACACATCTCAACTGCCTTTTTTATTCCACCAGCTGCACTTATATGATTATCTTTAAGCATAATTCCATCAGATAAATTAAACCTATGGTTATCTCCCCCACCAATTTTTACTGAATACTTTTCTAAAATTCTTAAATTAGGAGTTGTCTTTCTAGTATCTAATAACTTAGCCCTTGTATGCTCTATTTTGTTAACAAATTTATTTGTAAGAGTTGCTATACCACTCATTCTTTGTAGTAAATTTAATGCTACTCTTTCGCCTAATAATACATTACGTGTATCACCTTTCAATAAAGCAATTTTTTCACCAGGACATATTTTATCACCATCTTTTTTATTAAATCCAATCTGAACATTTCCTAAAATATCAAATACTCTTTTAAATACTTCTAATCCTGAAAGTATTCCCTCCTCTTTACATAATAGGTCTACTGTGCATATGCTACTTTCTTTTATTATTGAATTTGTTGTTATATCTTCATTTGGAATATCCTCTAATAATGCTTCTTTTATTATTTTATCTACAACTAAATAATTCATTTGTTACCATTCCCCCATTTAAAACAAGCAATTCTTTAACTATCTGTTCTTTTTCTTCACTTAATTCTTCTATTGATTTATTTATATTTTTTACTGATATAATATTAGAATTGATATATTTTTCTGTTGAATTAATCAAATTTGCACACCTTTTTGAAAATACAAGTCCCTCTAATAGTGAATTGCTTGCAAGGCGATTAGCTCCATGAATTCCAGTGCAACTTGTCTCTCCAACAGCATATAAATTTTTCATTGAAGTTACTGCATTAATATCCACTTCTACTCCTCCCATAAAAAAATGTTGTGCTGGTGAAACTTTAATATAGTCTTTAGTTATATCAGTTCCTCTTTTTAGACATTCTTTATATATTGATGAAAATCTATTCATAATATAATCTTTATCTAAAAATGTTATATCTAAATATACGTATTCACTGTCTGTTTTTTTCATTTCTTCATACACAGCTTTAGAAACCACATCTCTTGGCAAAAGTTCATTAATAAATCTTTCACCATTAATATTTAAAAGTTTTCCTCCTTCTCCCCTTAAAGACTCTGATATAAGAAATCTTCTCTCAAAATTACCTTCGTCATAAAATACTGTTGGGTGAATTTGAATATAATTAATATCCTTCACTTTTATATCATGCTTCTTAGCAATAGCTAATGAGTCACCTTTTAATATTCTTTGGTTTGTTGAATCACTAAATAATCCACCTATTCCTCCAGTGGCTAATACTACATTTTTAGCATAAACATTTATTTGATCATTATCTTTTAATAATATTCCACCAATACATTTATTTTCATTTTCTATAATGTCAACAAAATAAGTATTTTCATAAATCATTATATTTTCTTTTTCTTTTGCTTGTTCAATAAGTACTTTTGCTACATTTTCACCAGTGTTATCTTTTGTGTGAACAATTCTATTTACTGAATGTGCTCCTTCTTTAGTATAATTTAAAGTTCCATCATCGTTCTTATCAAAATTTACACCAAGAGATATTAAATTTTTTATATTACTCATTGATTCATTAGCTAAAACCTCTACTGCTTTTAAATCATTTTTGTATTGTCCAGCTTTTAAAGTGTCTTCTATAAAAATAGGTATGTCCTCTTTACTTATTGATGTAGATATACCTCCTTGTGCCAAATAAGTATTCGTACATGTAACACTAGATTTGCATACTACTAAAACATTTAAGTTTTCGTTTAAATTTAATGCACAGTATAGTCCTGATACGCCTGAACCTATTACTAAAACATCTACAAATTTATTTCTAACCATATTTATTACTCCCCTAACTTATGCATATTTTCTAATGAAACTAATGCTCTCTTTCTAATATCTTCATCTAGTGTTATTTCATTTTTCATATTTAGCAAAGTATAATATAAATTTTCTAAGCTTGTCTTCTTCATATTCCCACAGCATATACTTTTTCCTGGAATATAAAACTTTTTATTAGGATTTTTATTTTTTAATTCATACAAAATCCCTTCTTCGGTACAAATAATAAATTCACTGCCTTTATCCTCCGTTGCGTAATTTATTATTTCACTTGTACTTCCGATATAATCTCCTAAACCTCTTATTTCCTTTGTACATTCTGGATGAACTAATATTTTTGCTTCCGTATATTGTTCCTTTAACATTAATATATCTTCTTTTAAAATTTTATTGTGACATGGACAGAATCCATCCCATAATATAAAATCCTTCTCTTTAAAAAATTCTGATATATATTGACCTAAATTTTTATCTGGTAAAAATATTATTTGTTTATTAGGCACATTCTTTATTATTTTTAATGCACTTGAAGAGGTAACTGAAACATCACTACATGCTTTAACTTTATATGTAGAATTTATATAACATACTACATAAGCATTAGGATATTTTTCTTTTAAAGTTAATAATTCTTTTTCTTTTGCCATATCTGCCATTAAACAACCTGCATCAATACATGGCATTAATACTTTTTTGTTAGGAGATAATATCTTTGCACTTTCTCCCATAAATTTAACTCCACAAAACACTATTACCTCTTCTTTACAACTTCTAGCTATCTTACTTAAATAATACGAATCTCCAACATAGTCTGCTAATTCTTGTATTATATCTGGCTGATAATAATGAGCTAATATTATTGCATTTTTTTCATTTTTTAACTTTAATATTTTATCTATTAAATCTATAGACATAGTTACACCACTTTCAATTTTATTTTACATCTGTATATACACTTATGTAATGATTATATCACCACCATTTTTTATCTTCAATATATAAATAATCCAAATTATAATAAACAGAATTAATATAATAAATAAATATTTTTGTTTTTTGAGGGAATACTTTTATTGTGTGCTAATAATAGGTTAAAACGTACTTTAAATAGATTACGTTGAATTTACAAATTTAAATTCTAATTTAGATTAAAATTTATACTAAATTATAATATGAAATTCAGTATAAATTTTCCTTATTTTAGAATGAATAAATTTTAGGAGGAACATATAATGAAAAAGTTTGTTTGTACAGTATGTGGTTATATTCATGAAGGAGATACCCCACCTGAAATTTGCCCTGTTTGTAAAGTAGGTGCAGATAAATTTATTGAAATGAAGGATGATATGGCTTGGGCTGATGAGCATAAAATAGGAATAGCAAGCGGCATCCCTAGTGAACTTATAGAAGACTTAAGAGCTAACTTTACAGGAGAATGTACTGAAGTTGGAATGTATTTAGCTATGTCTCGTCAAGCTGATAGAGAAGGTTATCCTGAAGTTGCAGAAGCATATAAAAGAATTGCATTTGAAGAAGCAGAACATGCTGCTAAATTCGCTGAAATTTTAGGTGAAGTAGTAGTTCCTGATACAAAAGCTAATTTAAAAGCTAGAGTTGAAGCTGAATTTGGTGCTTGTGATGGTAAAAAGAAATTAGCTACATTAGCAAAAAAGGAGAATTTAGATGCTATACATGATACAGTTCATGAAATGTGTAAAGATGAAGCTAGACATGGTAGAGCATTCAAGGGACTACTAGATAGATATTTTAAGTAGAAATATCTATCTAAAATTATTTTAAATATAATACTAAAACATAGCATAAATATAAAATTTTATTTTAAGAGGAGTGTCTTTAATGCAAAAAATTAATTGTGACGTAAATAATTGTTCTCATAACTGTTCTGGTGTTTGTTACGCTAATCGTGTTGATATAGGTGGAGATTCTGCACAAAAAGATTGTGATACTTGCTGCGGATCTTTTTTAGATAAAAAAAATTATAGTGATTTAACTAATAATTCAAATAGTTCTGGTGAATGTGATTGTCTAGTTTGTACTGTTAAAACTTGTACTCACAATTGCAATAACCTTTGTGATCTTTCATCAATAAATGTTAGTGGAGCAAATCCAAACATGTATATAGAAACTAATTGCCAAAGTTTTGAAGCTAAATAAACTATTCTAATCAAATTAAAAACTTTTGAATTCATTTATATGCTGAATTTAAAAGTTTTTATTTTTATTTAATTTCTTTAATACACATCTTGTATTTGCACCTTACTCTGTTATACTTGTTATTGTCATGTAAGATTGAAAGAGGTGTTCATTATAAAAACAAATTATAAAAATGTAGAAAATAACTATGAAATTAATAACAAAATTGCTTTTATTACAATTTTAAAGAAAAATGGTGAAGAACTTACAACTAAAATAGATGTTGAAGATCTTAATAAAGTTAAAGAACTAGGTAATTGGTTCGCTGAATGGAACAAAGATCTTAATAGCTATATAGTACAAAATATAAGCTTAACTAAAATGAATAAAAAGTCTAAACCACTAAAGCAAAGTTTACAATCTATAATTTTAGATACTAATCCAAAGACTCCTATTAGACATATTAATGGAGATACTTTAGATAATAGAAGATCTAATTTAGAAATAGTTGAACGTAACATAAGAAATGATTATGAAGTGGTTAATGATGATACTATAGCTATACTTTTAAGAGATAAATATGGTAAGGTACAAAATAAAGCATTAATATCTAAAGAAGATTTAAGAAAAGTAGTAACTGATACATATACTTGGGTGCTTCACAAAAATTATGATAATTTATGTGTTATTGCAAATACACCTAATGGTAGAATACATTTAGATAGGGTACTTATGAATCCTGATGAAAACCAAACAGTTCATCATATTAATCTTAATCCATTAGATAATAGAAGAAGCAATTTAGAAACAGCAAGCATTTAATTCTATTATTCTCATAAAAATTTAGCCTATGTTTTACTAAAGTGTTAATACACTTAAAACATAGGCTAAATTTAAAATAAGCTATAAGTATACTTTTTTATACTTATAGCTTATTTTTTATATTAATATTATTTTAAAGTTATTCCTTGATTATCTTTTCCATGACAAATTGCTGCTGATGAACACCCAGAACACCCACAACCACAACCGCCTTCTCCATTTTTAGCTTTCTTTACTCTTTTGAACACTACTAATCCCATCATGAAAAATATAATACTAGCTATTATTATTGTAGCTAACATAAGTATCACCACCCCTTATAAAATTTATTAGTAGATAATTTTAAATAATTACCTACTAATATTTAACATACTATTTTATATAACTTAATTTAACATTACTATTTATATTTACTGATTTTTTATTTGATAATAGAATTCCAGCTATTATTGCTACTACTATAGCGATAGATATAAGTGCGCCTATTATATTTCCACCATAGAATAAAGCATTACCAACTTGATTTATTAATAATGCAACAAGATATGCTGTACCTGTTTGGAATCCTAATGTAATCCAAGTCCATTTCCATGAACCCATTTCTCTTTTTATTGCACCTATTGCTGCAAAACAAGGAGCACAAAGCATATTAAATGCTATGAATGAAAATGCACTTACTGCTGTAAACATTCCTGCTACATTCATAAGAAGTGTTGGATCTTCTTCTGTTGCTTCTGCAATACCAAACAGTATACCAAATGTTGCTACAACATTTTCTTTTGCTACAAGTCCAGTGATTGTTGCAACCGCAGACTGCCAATTACCAAAACCTAATGGTGCAAAAATTGGTGCAAAAACATTTCCTATACTTGCTAGTATACTGTCACCAGCATCTACCATTTCTAATGACCAATTAAATGATTGCATAAACCAAATTGCTCCACAAGCAACAAATATAATTGTACCAGCTTTTATAATAAATGCCTTTCCTCTATCCCACATATGCATAAGAACGCCTTTTAAACTTGGTATATGATATTGTGGAAGTTCCATAACAAATGGAGCTGGCTCTCCTTGAAATAGTTTAGTCTTCTTTAAAAGAATTCCACAAATAATTATCATTATAATTCCTAAAAAATATACTGATGGTGCTACCCATGATGCTCCACCAAATATTGCTCCTGCAAGCAATGCTATTATAGGAACCTTAGCACCACATGGAATAAATGTAGTTAACATAATTGTCATTTTTCTATCTCTATCATTTTCCATAGTACGAGTTGCCATAATTCCTGGAACTCCACAACCTGAACTGATAAGCATAGGTATAAATGATTTTCCTGAAAGTCCAAACTTACGGAATATTCTATCCATTATAAACGCAACACGTGACATATACCCACAATCTTCAAGTATTGATAATAGGAAGAATAATATCATAATTTGAGGTACGAATCCTAATACTGCTCCTACTCCACCAATTAAACCATCAACTACTAATCCTTGTAACCATTCTGCTACGCCTAACCCTTCAAGCCAAGTTGAAACATTTCCACTTATAATTTCTCCAAATAATGTATCATTTGTCCAATCTGTAGCTATAGTTCCAAGTGAACTTACAGCTATGTAATATACTCCCCACATAATTAATGCAAAAATAGGAAGCGCTAAAAAACGGTTTGTTACAATCTTATCAATTTTGTCTGATGTAGTTTCATCATTTTTATTATTCTTTCTTACTGCTTTAGAAACTACTTTTCCAATAAAATCATAACGTTCTCCCGTAATTATACTTTCACTATCATCATCAAGTTCATTTTCACATTTATTTATTATTTCTTCTACTTTATCTAACACATTTTTCGAAAATTTATTATTACTTAAAATATTTTTATCACGCTCAAAAAGTTTAATAGACAACCATCTAGTATCTATTTCATTCTTAAAACTGCTGTTATCTAAAGCTTGTTCAATATCTTTTATAGAACTTTCTACTTCTTGTGATAGCTCTAGCTTAAAGTTATTAGCATTTTCTTTTTTTGAAAGTTCAATTGCTTTTTCAACAACTTCTTTAATACCTTTTCCTTTTATAGCTGAAGTTTCAACAATTGGACAGCCTAATAGTTCTGAAAGCTTTTCTATCTTTAACTTGTCACCATTTTTTTCAACAATGTCCATCATATTAAGTGCTAAAACTGTTGGAATTCCAAGTTCTAAAATTTGAGTAGTTAAATATAAGTTTCTTTCAATATTAGATGCATCAATTATATTAATTATTACATCTGGTTTATCATTCATCATAAAATCACGTGTCACAACTTCTTCAAGCGTATACGGTGAAAGTGAATATATACCTGGTAAATCTACAATTTCAACATCCTTATTCCATTTTAATTTACCACCCTTTTTTTCTACTGTTACCCCTGGCCAGTTACCTACATATTGTGTTGATCCTGTAAGGTCATTAAACATAGTTGTCTTTCCACAATTGGGATTACCTGCAAGACCTATCTTTATTGACATTTGTCTTCCCCCTTAATTTATATAGATTATCATTATCATTAAATGATTATAAAACAAAATCGCTAAAGCGACTTTAGATCTGTATCGATTTTTTACGCATCTGCCTTTTTGAACGTATGTGAGAAAAATATGGCAGGTGACTACAATTATCTTTTTTATTCTTCATGGTTCATTTGTTAACCTTTAGCTAAATTTATCTTTCAGTTATCCACAATCTTTCCAAGAATACAATTTTCTAAAGAATAAAAAAATACATTAATTTAATACTTACCCAACAATTATCATTTCTGCATCAGCTTTACGAAGTGATAATTCATAATTTCTAACTTTTATTTCAATTGGATCTCCAAGTGGTGCTACTTTACGTACAAATATCTCGCAGCCCTTAGTTATTCCCATATCCATAATACGCCTTTTAATAGGACCTACTCCTTGTATCTTAAGAACATTAACTGTTTGTCCACATTTAATATCTTTTAATGTATTCATTAATAATTCCTCCTTAAACTATTATTCTACTAGCCATAGCTTTATCTAATGCTATTCTACTTCCCTTTACTTTTATTATTAAACTTCCTGCAATTTCAGAAATAATGCTTACAGTTTCTCCTGCAATAAATCCTAAACTTGATAGGAACTTTTTAGTCTCATCATTACCTCTAATTTTTTTAATTGGCATACTTTGTCCTGTATTTGCTAATATTAATGGCATATTTTCTCCTCCTCATATTATGTACTTATACAAATATATATAGTACACCTTTTATGAAAATGAATAATCTTTTCTGTTGATAATTATTATCATGATGATATTATAACACTTTTATCCAAACTTGAAAATGATTTTCATTAATTTTGTCCTATTTTTAATTTATATTTAAAATAAAACGTTTTCTGATGATGATTTATTATGTTTTTCTTTGTTAATATATAATATCTTTATTATTTTCTAATTTTAATCTTTTATATAATTTTCTCTACATAAAAAGGATATTAACTAGATTCATTAGTTAATATCCCTAAACTTTAAACTTATCACTTTATTTTACTTGCATATATTTCCTGCTACATTTAATACATCCCAAGTTCTTGAAAATGGTGGTGAATAACATAAATCTAGCATTCCAAGTTCTTTAGTTGTTAATTTTCCAAATATGCATGCAGCAATAACATTAACTCTCTGTACAGCATCTTTATATCCTGCAACCTGTCCTCCTAATATTCTTTTACTTTTAGCTTCATAAATCAACTTAACATAGATCTTATTTTGACCTGGATAATAGTTAGTTTGATTCATATCTGTTATAAATTTAGTCTTATAATCTAATCCCATTTGTTTAGCCTTTTCTTCTGTAATACCAGTTCTTCCAGCTTCAATATCTAAAACTTTTATGCAACTAGATGATAATGAACCTTGAAATGGTAAATTAGTTCCCCCTAGATTTTCTCCAACAATACGTCCAAGTTTATTGGCACCTGTAGCAAGAGGTACATAACTTTTTTCATTTGTAACTATTTGATTTATTGTTGCACAATCTCCAGCTGAATAAACATCTTCAATTGATGTTTTGCCATATTCATCTACAATAATTGCGCCATTAGATAACATCTCTATTCCACTATCTTTAATAAATTCTGTATTAGGTTTAACTCCAGTAGCTATAATTACTATATCAGCATTTATTTCTCTTTTATTAGTACGTATCTTACTGACTTTATCATTTCCTATAAATTCAGTAACAGTTTCTTGTAAATATAAATTTACACCTTTATCTCTTAATTCCTGTTCTAATACTTCAGTAATTTCTTTATCAAAAACATCCTTTAATATTCGATCCTCCAATTGAAATACTGAAACTTCTTTCCCATTGCTTTTAGCTGCTTCTACTGCTTCTAATCCAATAAATCCTGCACCTACTATTGCTATACTCTTATTATTTTTCTCCATTAAAAGTCTTTTTAAAATCTTTCCATCATCCATACTTTTTAATGTGTACACATTTTTTAAATTAACATTTTTAATTGGAGGTATTATACTCCTTGCACCTGTCGCTATCATTAATTTGTCATATTTATCATTAAATTGAGAACCCGCCTTCAGATTCTTTACTGTAACCAATTTATTTTTAAAATCTATATTAACAACTTCATGATTAGTTTTAACATCTACTCCACTTTTTATAAATTCTTCAGGAGTTCTTGCAATCATATTTTGTGAGTCTTCAAAAAAATTTCCTACGAAGTAAGGTAATCCACAAGCACCAAATGATACTATATCTGATTTCTCATAGATTACTATTTCAGCTTCAGGATTTACTCTTCTTAATTTTGCAGCTGCACTTGTACCTGCTGCTATTCCACCAACAATTACTACTCTCATTTTTTTCCTCCTACTCTATATTAAACATTATATTTTCTACTTACTTTAACTCTTTATTACATAATAATATCTTTCTTTTAATTGGTCAATATTCTTATCTGATTACTCTTATTTACCTTAAATACTACACATACTTTAAAGTAGTGTTTATATTTTATCTTCTTTTCATTTAATTATTATGTTAAAATAATTTATATAGTAAATATTTCAAAAAGAGGTGTTAATTATGGATCGTATGAAATCAATGTTACTTACAGTCGGTATTATATTGGTATATTCAGTTGCCGTTGCACTAATCTATAAACTATATAAGAAATTCTCTGCTAAAAGAAAAAGTAGATAAGTTTTACTATAAATATCTTCAATTTAAGAAAGATATAAAATTAATGAAATCGATTAATTTTATATCTTTTTTTGCAATGTAAAAAAAATCATTGATATATATAAGTAAATTAGACTGAATTATTAAACTTAGGAATACTAAAAATGAATATAATCCAATTATGATGCACTTTATCTATTAAATATATCACTGTAACCTAAAATATAGCCCTTGTAATATCTTACTAACATTTTATATTATTAATATTTAATAACTCTTTTAAATTATTTATCTTATAATCATATTTATCTAAATCACCAAATCCATAGCTAGCATATATAAATGGCACTCCTGCTTTCTCACTTGCTATTGCATCCCATTTAGTATCCCCTACATATGCTGGATTATTTAATTTATTTCTTTGCATTACTATTTTTATATTTTCAGCTTTTTCTAATCCTGTTCTACTTGGATCTTCAAAATCCAGAAAATATTTTTTTAAATTATGCGCCTCTAAAAAACATTGTATGTAGCCATCCACACAATTGCTAACTATAAATAATTTATATTTTTTATATAATTCTTTTATTGTATCTTGCAACTCTGGATATAATTTACCCCCATTTTTTAATAAATACTTTAATTCAATTTTAGTGCATTCATCTATTACATCTTTTCTCGATTTTTCACTTAACTGTGGGAAAAACTTTTCTAATATATCATCCATTGTCATTCCCATCACACTTTGAATTTCTTCAAGAGACATTCCTTTCTTAGTTTCATCGTATTTTGAAAAAACTTCATTCCAGCATATATAAAATGCTTCTGTAGCATCCCATAAAGTTCCGTCTAAATCAAATATAAGACTATCCATATAAATTCTCCTATCTATAAAATTCTTAATATTATTTATTTTCTCTAATTAAATATTTCTTTCCTTCTTAATTTTAAAATATAATTTTTATATTTCAAATACATGGATTTTTTAATATACATAATTAAAATTTAGTTTCTTTTATGGTATGAATTTATTTAAGATTTTATTCTAAAAATAAAGTTATATATTTATTTATATAATAGTACAAAACACACATTTTTTTCCTAAAATACACTAATTCAAAACCCTTGTATGGGAACATATGTTTGTGTATAATATTATTAAGGATATATGTTTAGATTAATATATAAGGATGTGTACACAAATGGAATTAATGGAAAAGCTAAAAATTCTTTCTGGAGCAGCAAAATATGATGTCTCTTGCTCATCATCAGGTTCTAAAAGAAAAAATAAAAACAATGGACTTGGAGATGCTTCTAGTAGTGGAATATGTCACAGTTTTACTTCAGATGGACGTTGTATCTCATTGCTTAAAATATTATTTTCAAATGATTGTGTTTTTGATTGTAAATATTGCATAAATGGTTCATCTAAAGATTTTTTAAGAGTTAGTTTTACTCCTGAAGAAGTATGTAACCTTACTATTAATTTTTATAAGCGTAATTATATAGAGGGGTTATTCTTAAGTTCTGCTATTATAAAAAATCCTAATTATACTATGGAACTTTTACTTAAAACTGTGAAAAAATTAAGACTAGAAGAGAAGTTTAATGGATATATTCATTTGAAAGCGATTCCTGGCGCTGATCAAAAATTAATAAATGAAGCTGGAAAATATGCTGATAGAATGAGTGTAAATATAGAATTACCTTCAAATGATAGTTTAAAATTATTAGCTCCTCAAAAAAATAAAGATAGTATATTAAAACCTATGAATACTATAAAAAATTCTATAATTAATTATAAAGAAATGAAAAAAAACATAAAAAGTACACCTTTATTTGTTCCTGGTGGGCAAAGCACTCAATTAATTGTTGGTGCTACCCCTGAAAGCGATGCTAAAATATTAAATTTATCGCAAGCATTATATGATAACTATAATTTGAAAAGAGTTTATTATTCTGCATATGTTCCTGTTGTAAAAGATAATCCCCTTCTACCTGTGATAAGTCATCCTCCTGTTCTTAGAGAGCATAGACTTTATCAAGCTGATTGGTTAATTAGGTTTTATGGATTTAGGGCAAATGAATTATTAAAAAATAGTACAGATAATTTTGATTTAAATTTTGATCCTAAAACTTCTTGGGCTTTATCTAATTTAAATGATTTTCCTGTAGAAATAAATACTGCATCATATGAAAAATTATTAAGAATTCCTGGTATTGGTGTTACTTCTGCTAAAAAAATATTAAAGATCAGAAGAGTTCATAGATTAACTTTTGAAGACTTGAAGAAATTAAGAGTTATTTTAAAAAGATCTAAATATTTTATAACTTGTGACGGTAAATATTATGGAAATATTTCTTTTGATGATTTAATAATAAAAAATAAATTATTAGAAGATTCCTATAAACCATCTTCCAAAATAAATATTAATCAAATATCATTTTTTGATTCTTTTGAAATGAACACTAAGACCTTAAGTGATAAAATAACTTCTATAAATGGAGATTTTTAATTATGAAAATACTAATATATGATGATACTTTCTTTGGGCTT
Source organism: Clostridium aquiflavi (assembly GCF_031344075.1). NCBI lineage: Bacteria > Bacillati > Bacillota > Clostridia > Eubacteriales > Clostridiaceae > Clostridium > Clostridium aquiflavi. Next base: position 18,683 of record NZ_JAVJAN010000015.1, on the reverse strand, counting down.
TTAAATGCTTTATATAAAAGTTTTAATTATGATCAGACAAATTTATTTATATGTAGTAAAAAAAATAATATACCCTTGCTTGGAAGCGAAATTATTAATATAAATACTAATTCTCATATTGCTGAGAAAGTTCAAAATACTATAATTTATAAAATAGACAAATTAGCTCTAAAAAAAATCTATATTGTATATTTAAGCAATTACGAAAATAAAGAAATGCTCTTACTTAAATATTTAAAAATTGCTTTTAAATTAAACAAGGATGTTCATTCTTTTTTAAATATTGATGAAATTAGGCTTATAGATACCATTAATAAAAAAGTAACTTATGAAAGTCATAGATTTAAAGGATTTATTAGATTCAACCTTATAAATAATAAATTTTTCTATTCTTCTATTGAACCTGATAATGATATATTAGAACTTATAGCTGACCATTTTAAGAAAAGATTTAAAAATGAATACTTTATAATTCATGATTTGAATAGGGAAAAAGCAATAATTTATAATAAAATAAATTATGAAATAATTCCTCTTGATTTAAGAGATTATGAAAAATTGAAAACACATTCTGATAACTACGGTACACTTTGGAGCACATATTTCAAATCTACAGCTATAGTTGAAAGAAAAAATCTAAAATTACAAAGTAGAATGATGCCAAAAAGATATTGGAAGCACATAATAGAGGTTAATGACTAAAATTTATATTCTAATCATTAACCTCTCTAGACATTAGATAATTTTGTATTTACACAGAATTATCTATACTCTCACTTCTCTAGTATATCTATAAGTAAAACTTATCATAGTAATTAAACTTAACCTACTAAAATTCTATTCTACCAAATAGATAATCTATCTTTTACTTTTATATACATATCATCATTTTCAGTTACATTATAAATTTCATAGAATTTTTCAAATTGTTGTAATACTGTATTTACTCTAATATCACTAGGTGAATGGCTGTCTATTTTTAATAATAATACTTTATATTCTTCAGTAGTTACATCTCTCCATACTCTAGCAAAATTTCTAAAAAACTCATCATAATTTACATTAGGTATTTTATCTAAAATATCTAACATACAAGTCATAGATCCAATATCCGCAATATTTTCACCTAAAGTAATTTCCCCATTCACTTTTATCCCAGGTAATGCTTCTATATTTCCATAAACCTCTTCTATTCTTTTAATTTTATCTTCATATTTTTTATAATCTTCATCATTCCACCAATTTTTTATTTTTCCATTTTCATCAAACTTAGATCCATTATTATCAAAAGCATGAGTAATTTCATGTCCAATAATAACTCCTAATCCACCTAAATTTTTTTCTTTACTTTCATTTATATCATAGAACGGTTTTTGCAATATAGCTGCTGGAATTGTAATTTCATTAGACTCAGCATCATAATATGCATTAACATCTTCTGGTGATATTTTGTTAAATGATTCTCTAGAACTTATAGGTTGTTTATATGAAAATTTCTCTAAATTTATTATATTTTCAAGAAGTGATCCATCTTCTTTATATGACTTTATTTCTAAATTTGAATAATCTGTCCATTCTTCTGGATAGCCTATATTTACTTTTATATTCTTTAACTTTTTAATAGCGTTATCTTTAGTGGAAGCACTCATCCAATCAAGATTTTTAATTCTATTTGAATAAGTATTTATAATTTCTTCAGTAATATTTTTCACATCATTTTTTATCTCTTCACTAAAGACCTCTTCTACATATAATTTACTTAAAGCTGAATTGAAATTCTTTTTTACAAGTTCTTTAGTTTCATCTTCTAATGATATACTATCTATATCATATAATGATTTTTGTAAAGCTAAATATTCATTTCTAAAATTTTCACTTAGATATTTACTTGCAGCAGAAATCATACAAACTTCAGTATAATCTTTTATTACTTGCAAATTTTCTTCACTATATAACTCATTTAATTTATTTAACCATTTAGGTTCAAATAAAATTACTTTGTCTACATTTTCATATCCAAGGTTTTTTATTATATATGATAAATCTAAATTACTTGAAAGTTCATTAACATCACTGATTTTATAAGTTTTATAGTTATTTTTTTGGTTATTATAATACTCTGCAAATTCATTAACACCTATAATAGATGGTGCTAATTGATTTTCAAAATAAAATAAATTATTAACTTTTATTATCGATTCTTCTCTAGAATATCCACTTAACATTAATATATTGACTAAGTATTTTTCCATATTTTCTCTATTATCTTTAGTTTTATCTGTTTCATTTCTATATTGATCTGAATCTCCTAAAACTAATCTTGTTGATGAAATATATAGTGCATTGTTTTTCTCATCATAAATATCGCTTCCAACACTAAAATTAATTAAATTACTAAATATATTTATCGTTGGATCGCCTAATAATTTTGTAAGCTCATTTATATTTTTAGCTTCCTTTATTTTATTTGTATATTTCTTTATAGGTTCTGCACCTTGATTATTTCTTTCTGAAATATTAATAGAATTATTATATAAATTTATTATCTTCTTTTCGTCTGTATTACTTAAATATTTATCTTCATGAATTAATAAATCATTAAATATTCTTTTTGCGTCATTATTAACCTTATCCTTTGTTTCAGTAAAAGTACTTTTAGCTTCTTCATCTTGTTTAAGTATTGATTTTTTTAGCCATTCCTTATTAACAGCTTCATAGAAGTTGTCTTGTAGCCTTATTTCATTATTGCTCTGCTTAATTACTTCACTTGCAAATACATTATAATTTATAAATGAATTTATAATAAACACAGATAATATTAAAGCTAATGTACGTGCTGTTTTTTTATACTTTATCATATTAGTCCCCTTCACATTTTATATTATATGTTAATTATATAAAAAACATCTACTTAATAATAGCATTATTAAACAGATGTTCTTTATTTAAGTATAATTTAAGATAAAATTAATATTTATTTGCATACATTTTAGACTTAAAAATATATGTTTTTCACAAGAATCACTTTATCTCTCTATATGCATATTATATTTATTAAGCAATCAAAATGAAGGGATGAAAAAATTTTATGTACAAAAATGATAATTGTACCTATAAATTAAAAGAATATGCACGTGCATATATAATGCCTCAACCTTATGAAAATCTATTCACATGTAAAGAAGGCTTTGTTAAAGGAACTATTTTTAAAGACCTTTACGAACCTTATAATGAAAAGAAAAAAAGTAAATGTTAATGTGGGGTGATATATTATGTATGAAAAAGATTTATTAGATAGTATAAGAATTTATCAATTTTCAGCTGTTGATCTAAATTTATTCCTTGATAATTTTCCTGATAATGAAAATGCAAAAAAAGACTATGATATAGTATCAGCTAAATTAACTTGTTTAACTAATGAATACGAAAAAAATTTCGGTCCTTTAACTAATTTTGGTACTTCTTTTAAAGAAGATCCACGTTATTGGATAGAAAAATCTTGGCCTTGGGAAAAAGAAAATTAGGAGGAATAAAAGATTATGTGGTATTATGTTAAAACATTAGAATATCCAATAAACTTAAAGTGTAAAGATCTTGCAATGGCAAAATATCTTATGTCTCAATATGGAGGACCTGATGGAGAATTAGGTGCCGCACTTAGATATTTAAATCAACGTTATACAATGCCTACTGGAAAATCCAAAGGATTACTTACTGATATAGGTACAGAGGAAATGGCGCATGTAGAAATGCTTGCTACTATGATTTATCAACTTATGGAGAATGCAACATTAGATGAACTTAAAGAAGCAGGTCTTGGTGGACATTATGTTGATCATGGAAAAGCATTATTCTATACTGATGCTACTGGAAACCCTTGGACAGCAACTTATATCCAAGCAAAAGGAGATGTAATTGCAGATTTACATGAAGATATGGCAGCAGAACAAAAGGCTAGAGCAACTTATGAACATTTAATTCAATTAACTGATGAACAAGATATTAAAGACGTCTTAAAATTCTTAAGAGAAAGAGAAGTTGTACACTATCAAAGATTTGGTGAAGCTTTAATGAACGTCCAAGATCATTTATGTAATAAATAATATTTCTTCAAATTTTGTGCTCTATTTTAAATTAATGTTTGCATTACAATATCAACACACATTTAAAATAATGCAAAATTTTTAAAACTTTCATAATTAAAATGAAGTTTAAAAAATCTCTACAGTTTTATTTCTGTAGAGATTTTTAAGTTGTTTAATTAAAAATGTACTCCATTCCAATAAACACATTGCTTTACTATTGTTTTTTCTGGGAATTCTATTCCGTCTAGTGCCCACTTTTTATATTCTTCAAATCCTACTCTATCGATGATATATCCTATATGTTCTTTGCCACCTGGAGCACTTTTATCTATATACTTAGCCACAAATTTATAAGTGTTCAATATTATCTTAATTATACTTTGTTCATCTGACCAAATTAAGAAATCTTCAGCAAGACGTGGGTTTCTTTTACCGCTTCTACCCATTATAACTAATTTATAATATTTTTCTTTACTTCTTGTCCACGCACCAGTAGGACAATTTATAACACATTCTCCACATCCAATACATTTTTCTTCATTTCTTACTACTTTATAATTTACTGCTTTAAGTGCATCTACTGACTTCTTCTTACAAGCTCTTACACATGCCCCACAGCTTACACATCTCTCTTTATCATACTGTGGTTCAGTCATTCCTATTATCCCAAAATCATGCATTCTAGCTTTTACACAATCGTTTGGGCACCCGGTAAGTGCTATCTTAAAGTGTAGATCATTGGGAAATATAGCTTTTTCTATTCTTTTAGCAAAATTAGTTGTATTATAATTTGCAAATGGGCAAACATTATTACCAATACATGCTGATACATTTCTAGTTCCAGCAGATGTATATCCCTTTCCTGGTATTTCTTGATTTATACCTAAACTTTCTATAATTGGCTGTAATAATTCATTTACCTTATTAATATCTTCATATTTTATTCCTGGTATTTCAAATCCTTGACGTGTTGTTATATGCACACTTCCATTACCATACATTTGCGATATTTCTTGTATCTTGCCTAATAAATCTGCTTGTAAATGTCCTCCTGGAACTCTAACTCTAGAAGCAGTTAATCCCCTTACTTTAGTAACTCTAAAAGCATTTTTCTTGATTTTTTTTGTATTTAAATCCATAATTAACTCCTCCTAGTCTAGTAAAGACTTACCTTTTGAATAATTAAAAACAGGTCCATCTAAACAAATATAAGTATCATCTATTTTACAGTGTCCACATTTTCCTATTCCACAGCACATTTTTCTTTCTTGAGAAATCCATATATTTTTTTCTTCTATTCCAAGTTTTAAAAATTCTGCAACTGTGAACTTCATCATCATAGGAGGTCCAACTACAATAACAGCAACATTATTTAAATCTTTTATATCAAGTTCTGGTATATATTTAGTAACCAATCCTACTTTTCCATCATAGCTTTCATCAGCATTATCTACTGTAATAATAGCATTTATTTTATCGTTCCAATCTTTTATATCTGATTTAAATAAAATGTCATTAGGAGATTTAAAACCTGCTATTAATGTAAAACTGTTAATTTTATCTATATTATTTGCAAAATAATCAACTACACCTTTAACTGGAGATAAACCTGTCCCACCTGCTACAATAATTAAATCTTTTCCCTTATATTCATTTACATCAAATCCATTTCCATAAGGACCTCTTAGATATAATTTATCACCTACATAATTATTGAATATTTCATTAGTAACTTTTCCAACTCTTCTTATTGTTAAGTCAACAGTATTTTCTTCAATACCACTTACTGAAATAGGTGCTTCTCCAAACTTAGGCAATGATACTTCAAAAAATTGTCCTGGTTTTACATCGCCTGAAAATTCCATTCTGAAAGTATATTCAATATCTGTATGTTTAATAACTTCCTTAATTTCTGATAAAAAAGGAATATATTCATTTCTACTCATTAGAAGACACCTCTTTCATTCCATTTTCTAATTTATTTACGCAATTAGAGAAAGATATATATTCTGGACAAATATCATCACATCTACCGCATCCAACACACATGTGATATCCCCATTTCTTTTTATAATCATATACTTTGTGCATAACTTTAAATCTCATACGTTGTCCTTTGTCAGCTCTAAAAGTATGTCCACCAGCCATCTCAGTAAATCCATCTACTTGACATGAAGCCCATACCCTACGTCTTTCACCTGCTTTTCCATTATCAGTGTAGAATATATCTTGCATTGTAAAGCAAGTACAAGTTGGACAAACAAAATTACATCTACCACATGCAATACAACGTGCACTATAATCTTCCCACATTTTTGAATTTATAATATCTAATGAAAGATTATCTGGCACTGAAACCTTTTTATTGTTTTCACTTACAAAGTCAGGCTTCACTTCTATATTTTCACCAATTGAAAATAGTTTTATGAATTCTTCTTCTTTAGCATCTATATATACTTCGTCACCTATAACTTTTAAATATGCCGCATATTCATCAGTTTTATTAGTTTCCATGCTTACACAAAAACATTTTTCAAATGATTTTTCACATCCAATTAAAATGAACTTAGTTTTTTCTCTTAATCTCTTATAATAAAAATCTTCATGTCCATTTTTTAAATAAATATCATCCATACGTTTTATAGCATGTAAATCACAACTTCTTAAAAATACTAGTGCACCTTTTTTAGAAGTCTTAGCTTCTTTTATCTCATCCTCTGTAAAGAAGAACAATGTTTCAGATATTGGTAATAAAATTTCTTTAGATGAATATTCAGCTTTTTTATCAAAAACTATTTCATCTATATTTTCTACCTTTCCATACCTAATTCTATCTGTATCAGAATAAGTTCCTTCTCCTAGAAATAGCTTAGGCGCATATATATCATATTCTCTTGATAAATTATCAAAAATATTATTTACATCAGTTTTATTTAATTTATATCCCATAATGATATCCCCTTACTTCTTTTTTGATATTAAATAGTATGGAACTGCTAAAAATATAGCTCCTCCAATGATATTTCCAAGTGTTACAACTATGATGTTATATAAATATCCCATTACACTTACATATGCTGCACCTGGTGAAAGTAATCCTACTGTTAAAAGTGTCATATTAGCTACACTATGTTCAAATCCAGCTGTTATAAACACAAATAAACACCAAAATATCATAATTAACTTAGCGACTTCATTCTTACAACGAAAACTACACCATACAGCTAAGCAAACTAGTATATTACAAAGTACACCTCTCATTAATAATGGTAAAAAAGGCACACTCATTTTCACCGCTGAAGTACTAGCAATAAACTCTCCTACTGGACCTGTTGCAAGACCTGTTAAATAAAACATAGCTCCTGTAATTATAGATCCAACTAAATTTCCTAAAAAACAAAGCCCCCAAACTTTAAGTGTATCACTCCAAGTTACTTCACCACTTAAGGATCCTGCTGTCATAACAAAATTATTTCCTGTAAAAAGTTCTGATCCTGCCATTACTACTAAACTAAGTGCTACTCCAAAAGATGCTCCCATAATTACTTTAGTAAATGGTGATCCTGCACTACTTAAAAGTCCACCTATTGTAAATATAAGTATTATTCCCATTCCTACATAAGCACCTGCAAGCATTGAGCTAATAAAATAACCTAATTTATTATTTTTTAGTAAATTAACCTTTGCTTTTGCAGCTACTACTACACTGTTAAATTCTTCACAAAACACCGTATTAAATCTCCCTTCATAATTGCGATTTTAAATTATGCTTTCCATTAATCTAAGTATATATTCTAAAGAATTAAAGCACCGTGATATTAATCACGGTGCTTTAAAAAACTGCGATAATTTTTCCTGATTCCTTACTATTATCTGCTTATTTTTATATTCAATTAAATTTTCATTACATAATATTTTTAATGCCCTAGATATTGTTTCCCTTTTCGAACCTAATAAATCTGCTAAATAGGTAATAGTTATCTTTTTATCAACTACTACTTCACCGTTTTTTTCAATTCCATAATCCTTGCTTAATTTCCACAGTTTTGCACATAATCGTTTTTCCATTTTTATAACGCCTGTTGAATTTTTAATCTGCCTATATAACCTTCTTACTTTCATTGATAATGAGCACATTACATTTTTGGTTAATGTAAAATCCACTTCCATAAGTTTCAAGAATTCCTCTTTATTGAAACTTAAAATTTCTGCTTCTTCGAAAACTTCACAATTAATGGATGATGGTAATTCCTGTATTATAACATCATTAATCATCTTACCTTTTCCTAAAATAAAGATGGCTCTCTTATGTCCACATTCATTTGATTTATACAATGATACTGTACCACTTAATACTACATATAAATTTTTCACATCTTCTTTATCTCTAAAAATATGCCTCCCTGAAGGGTATTTAATTAAAATTCCCATTTCAATAATTTTATTCAAAGAATCATCACATATATTTTTAAAAATTTCTAAATTTCTAAGTTCCTGTATGGTAACATTATTCATAATTCCTCCAAAATATATATTCTAATAATATTTAATATATTTTTTAACTTAATGCTAGCTTTTAAGTTTCGGCAAGAATCTTACCTATATCTCTTAAATCATATTCACCCAATCCTTTGATTTCTTTTTTGAATTTTTTAGATTGAATTATCTCAATTATTAACTTATAAAGTGGATATTTTAAAGAGGATTTTTTTATAATCAAATCATATCGTTCTTCTTGTATAGGTACAAAATCAATCTCACTCACTTGATGGGCAACCTTTTCTATTCCTATCCCTAAGTCTCCATCCCCCACAGCTATACTGCTTGCTACTGCTAAATGAGAAGATTGTTCAAAGTTATAACCTTTAATAGACTCGCCTTCAACATTGTATAATCTTAACTTCTCATCTAACAATACTCTAGTACCTGATCCTTTTTCTCTATTCACTATACTTATATCATTTTTTATTAAATCATTCCATGTTGTTATGTTATGTGGATTTCCCTTAGCTACATAAAAACCTTGTCTTCTATAAGCTAAATTAATTATTATGCAGGGAATTCCTGGGATTAATCGTCTTACATAAGCTGTATTATATTCATTTGTATCACCATCCCAAAGATGTGATGACGATATTGATATCTTATCATTATATAAATCACACAAGCTCGTGTAACTACCAACATTTGAACGTAAAACTCTAATATTATCAGTTTTTTCTTCAATATGACGAGCTAAAACATCTAAAATAATATCTTGTCCTGAAATTATGATATCATTTTCTACTTTAAATTCAGAATTTATATTCACATTATTATTTAAATAGTTGTTTGTGATATTCTTACTATTTCTTGAAGAAGATTTTTGATCATTTATATATTCAAAAACATCTTTTTCATCTATCCTTAATTTTTTTCCTATCTTATATCCAGGTAATTCGCCTCTCTTTACAAGTTCATAAACTGTATTTTTATTTATTTTTAATAATTCTGATACTTCAAGTGCAGTCAATGATCTTTCTGAGTCCACAATTAATCTCCCCCTTGTATAATCTAGTTGTAACATTTCATAGAAAGCTATTTATCTTTCTAACGAATATTTCACTTCTTATTAATTTTATCATTAAGAAATAATAGTTGCTATAAAATATTATGTTTACCAAGGAAAATTTTGTTATTTTAGCAATTATGTTGTTGAATCAATTCTTAAATAATGGTAAAATTATTAAAAATATACAAAACAGTGTAAAACTCAATAAAACTATACAAAACAATGTTAAAAGGGGAGATATTTATGAAAAACAAAATTTTAATCGCATTATTAGCAGTTACATCTTGTATCGTATTACTTTCAGGATGTGCAAAAAAGGAAACAAAAAATAGTTCTGCTCAATCTAACAACTCTGAAAAAATAGAACTTAACATTTCAGCAGCCGCTAGCTTAAAAGAAGCTATGGCTGATATTCAAGAAAAGTTCAAATCTATTGCACCGAATGCTGATCTTGTTATAAATTATGGTTCATCAGGTTCTTTACAACAACAAATCGAACAAGGTGCTCCTTGTGATATCTTTATTTCAGCTGGTCAAAGTCAAATGAAAAAATTAGATGAAGAAAATTTATTACTTGAATCTACAAAAAAAGATTTAGTAAAAAATGAATTAGTTCTTATTGGTCCTAAGTCTACAACTATTACTAGTATAAATGATTTAAAAACCGATAAAGTAAAAAAAATTGCAGCTGGTGAACCATCAAGTGTACCTGCTGGAAAATATGCTGATGAGACTTTCAATAATTTAAACATAAAATCTGATATAGAATCAAAATTAGTATTTGCAAAGGATGTAAAAGAGGTACTAGCATGGTCAATATCCGGTAATGCTGATGTTGGATTTGTTTATTTAAGCGATGCTTTAAATAATAAAGATGCTAAAATAATTGAAACTATTCCTGAAACATGCCATTCTCCTATTACTTATCCTATTTCTATAGTAAAAAATACATCAAAATCAGATGTTACAAAACAAGTTGATACTGCAAAACAATTTGAGGATTTTTTGTTTACAGATGATGCTAAAAATATTTTTGAAAAATATGGCTATAAATCTATAGACTAATTAATTATGAGGAGGAATTAATATGGGTATGGACCTTTCACCATTATGGATATCTTTAAAAACATCTTTAGTTGCGACATCTCTTACCTTTGTATTAGGTATTATTGTTTCATACTGGATAGCAAATTTTAATGGAAAACTCAAAGGATTACTTGATGGTTTATTAAATTTACCATTAATTCTTCCTCCAACTGTTGTTGGGTTCTTTTTACTTCTTATATGTGGTAAAAATGGATTTATAGGAAAGTTATTTTTAATATTTGATAAATCTTTAATATTTTCTTGGACAGCCACAGTAATAGCTGCAGTAGTTGTCTCTTTTCCAATGATGTATAGAACAACTAGATCTGCCTTTGAACAAATAGACACTAACATCATTTCAGCTGCTAGAACACTGGGATTAAGTGAATTACAAATATTCTATAAAATTGCTATTCCATTATCTTGGCCTGGAATAATAGCAGGGTTAGTATTATCTTTTGCTAGAGCTATGGGGGAATTTGGTGCTACTTTAATGATTGCAGGTAATATCCCTGGAAAAACTCAAACTATGCCACTAGCAATATTTTTTGCAGTGGAAGGTGATGACATGCAGAAAGCCCTTTTATGGGTTATCATAATCGTATCACTATCATTATTTATGATTATTTTATTAAATTATTGGTCAGACTTACAACTTAAACTCATTGGAAGGAGAATTAAGTAATATGTCTTTATATGTAAACATAAAAAAAGAATTATCTTCAATTTCTTTAAATGTAGAATTTAATCATAAAAAAGGAATATTAGGATTTCTAGGGGCATCTGGTTCAGGTAAAAGTATGAGTTTAAAATGTATTGCTGGTTTAGACAAGCCTGAACAAGGAAAAATAATATTAAATGATACTATTCTATTTGATTCAAAAAAAAACATATCTATTTCATGTAAAAACAGAAAAATAGGTTTTTTATTTCAAAACTATGCTTTATTTCCTAATATGACTGTTGAAGAAAATATTAAAGTTGGACTATTAAATTCAAAAAAAGCTAATGTTAATAATTTGGTTAATAAATATATAAATAGATTTGGATTAAGTGGATTAGAAAAAAATTATCCTTGGCAGTTATCTGGTGGGCAACAACAAAGAGTTGCTTTAGCTAGAGCTTTAATTACTTCTCCGGATATACTACTTTTAGATGAACCTTTTTCAGCTTTAGATCATCACCTTAGACATAACATGGAAAAAGAATTATTGTCTATTCTAAAAAATTATGATGGTACTGTTATTTTTGTTACTCATGACATAGAAGAGGCCTATAGAGTATGTGATAATATAATTGTCTATGATAATGGTACTGCTCTTAATATGAGAGAGAAAAAATCATTATTTAATGCTCCAAAATCGCTTGCCGAAGCAAGATTAACTGGCTGCAAAAATATATCTCATATAAAAATAATTGATAATAATAAAATCTATGCTGAAGACTGGGGACATGAATATATTATAAAATCTAATTGTGATATAAATAATATTAGTTACATTGGTATAAGAGAACATAATATAACATTATGTAATGATAAAAATATTGCTAATACATTTCCTTTTATGGTTGAAAATATAATAGAAAATCCATTTGATTACACAATATATCTTAAAAATCCTAATAAAACAACTTCTAACTTAATAAACTTTAGGCTTACTAAAGATCTCATTAATTTTCACAAAGGAGATTTAATATATCTTACATTTTCTACTGATGATTTATTCTTATTTTAAGATTATCTAAAATTAAGATATATCACTTATTTAATGATGCTTAACTAAATTTCAAGCTTTTTAGTTAATAGTACTGAATTTGAAAATTTTGATTAAAAACCCTAAAAATTTTCTAAAAATACATATTTTAAAATCCCTGTACATTGAAAAAGAGGATTCACATTTTAATGAATCCCCTTTTATAGATTAGGCTCTATTTTAAATATGTGTATATATCAATACGCTACTAAAGCACAGCCATAAGTTAAAATAAATGTAATTTGATACAACCATTTTTATTTTACTAAATATTTATTTACTTTGTAAATATTCATCTATAGCTTCTGCTGCCTTCTTACCAGCACCCATTGCAAGTATTACTGTTGCAGCACCTGTAACAGCATCTCCACCTGCATAAACACCTTCTTTAGTAGTTAAGCCATTTTCATCTGCAACTAAACACTTCCACTTATTAACTTCTAATCCCTCAGTTGTTGAAGAAATTAATGGATTTGGTGAAGTTCCAAGTGACATTATTACAGTATCTACATCCATAATAAATTCTGATCCTTCAATTTCAACTGGTCTTCTTCTTCCAGATGCATCAGGTTCCCCAAGTTCCATCTTAACGCACCTCATACCATTAACCCATCCATTTTCATCTGTTAAGATTTCTTTTGGATTAGTTAATAAATCAAAAATTATTCCTTCTTGCTTAGCATGATGAACTTCTTCAATTCTTGCTGGAAGCTCTGATTCACTTCTTCTATATACTATATGACTTTCAGCTCCAAGTCTTAATGCAGTTCTTGCAGCATCCATAGCAACATTTCCGCCACCAACTACTGCAACTTTTTTACCATTCTTAACAGGAGTATCATATTCATCTAAATATGCTTTCATTAAGTTAACTCTTGTTAAAAATTCATTTGCAGAGAATACTCCATTTGCATTTTCTCCATTTATACCCATGAATTTAGGAAGACCTGCTCCTGATCCTATAAATACGGCTTCAAACTTTTCATCTTCAAAAAGTTCATCTATAGTTATAGTTTTTCCTATTATAACATTAGTTTCAATTTTAACACCTAATTTTTTAATGTTTTCAACTTCATTTTTAACTACTTTTTCCTTTGGAAGTCTAAATTCAGGTATACCATATTCTAAAACTCCACCAGCTTTATGTAAAGCTTCAAATATAGTAACATCATATCCCTTTTTAGCTAAGTCTCCAGCACAAGTTAATCCAGAAGGACCACTTCCTATTACTGCAATTTTTTTACCATTTGAAGGAGCTGTTTCACTTAAGTCGATATTGTGTTCTGCAGACCAATCAGCTGTAAATCTTTCTAGTTTACCAATTGATACTGGTTCACCTTTTATTCCTAATACACACTTACCTTCACATTGGCTTTCTTGTGGACATACTCTACCACATACAGCAGGAAGTGCACTATATTTTGCAATTTCCTTTGCTGCATCTTCAAATTTATTATCTTTTATATGTGATATAAATCCTGGAATATTGATAGCTACTGGACATCCTTCTATACATTTAGGATTCTTACAATTTAAACATCTTGAAGCTTCTTTTTTAGCTTCTTCTTCATTATATCCTAAACATACTTCTTCAAAGTTTGTTGCCCTAACTTTTGCATCTTGTTCTCTTACAGGAACCTTAACCATTCTATCTTTCATATCCATTATTTATCACCTCCGCAACCACAGCCACCATGACTATGAGTATTTCCTTCTTCAACCTTTAATTGTGCTCTACCTTCTTCACTCTTATACATAGCTTGTCTTCTCATTGATTCATCAAAATCAATTAAATGTCCATCAAATTCTGGACCATCAACACAAGCAAATTTAACTTCATTTCCAACTGTAACTCTACAAGCACCACACATACCTGTACCATCTACCATAATAGGATTTAAGCTAACAGTTGTTTTAATTCCAAGTTCTTTAGTTAATGCTGCCATAAATTTCATCATTATCATAGGTCCAATAACCACTGCATGATCATACTTCTTTCCGTCATTAACTAGGCTTTGTAAACAATCAGTAACTCTACCATTAAATCCATAACTTCCATCGTCTGTTGATATATATAAATTTCCTGCAACCTTTTTCATTTCTTCTTCTAATATTAAAAGTTCTTTATTTCTAGAACCAACTATAACGTCTACATTAATACCATTTTCGTGCATCCATTTAACTTGAGGATAAACTGGTGCAGCACCAACTCCACCTGCTACAAAAATAATATTTTTCTTTTTTAATTCTTCTAACTCTTCATGAATGAATTCAGTTGGTTGTCCTAAAGGTCCAACAAAGTCACTTACATAATCATTAACTTCATATTGTGCTAATTCCTTTGTACTTTTTCCAACAGTTTGAAAAACTATTGTTACTGTTCCTTTTTTACTATCATAGTCTGCAATAGTTAAAGGAATTCTTTCACCTTTGTCATCATTTTTTATTATTATGAATTGACCAGGTTTTGCTGATTTTGCTACTCTTGGAGCTTCTATATCCATTAAAAAAATATTATTTGTAAGCTCTCTTTTACTAACTATCTTATACATTTTTGTTCCCCCTGTTCAGATTTTATATGCATACTATAAATATACACTAATTGGATAATTTTTTAAAATGTTTTTTGAAATTTTACTTAATTAATATTTTATTTTACTAAAATGTATATTTTTTAAATATTTTCTATTTATTTATAATTTTTTGTTTTAAATATGTGTTGATATATGTAATAGGTAAAGTGGAACTATAATCATTTTAGTGTTCCTAAGTTCAATTACTCCGTCCATTTTGCATATACATATATCAACACTCTGCTAAAACATAATCTAAAAATAAAAAACTAACTTAATAAAATTCAAATAAAATTCCATTAAATTAGTTTTTTATTATATTTTAAATAAACATCTCTCTAATATCTACTTCTTTCTTTTAAAGCTCTTTGCATTTCTCTATTATGAGCTTTTTCTAACATAGAATCTCTTTTATCATAATCTTTCTTACCTTTACAAATACCCAAAGCTACTTTAACTTTCCCAGCTTTTAAGTATAATGTTAATGGAATTAAAGTATATCCATCTCGAGATACTAGACCTGCTAGTCTATGAATTTCTGATTTGTGTAATAATAATTTTTTTTCTCTTAAAGGCTCAACATTAAATATATTGCCTTGTTCATACGGACTTATATGCATACTTAATATAAAAATTTCACCATTTCTAATATCTGCATAGGATTCTTTTAAATTAGCTCTACCATTTCTAATAGATTTTACTTCCGTCCCAACCAATGCAATACCAGCTTCAATAGTTTCTTCTATAAAATACTCATGTCTTGCTTTTCTATTTTCTGCTAAAGTATTTGAACTTTTTTTTCTTACCATTTAATCACCCACAAATAATCATAAATTTTAATGTATAACTCTATTTTAACAGAGTGTTGATATGTAAATAAGTAAAGCTACTCTGATTACATATACCAACACACATTTAAAACATAGCCTAATGTATAATTTAGGTTTCATACTAACTCTTATATAAAATTATAATATAAGTAGTATTTTTAATCAATTAATAGATATTTAACTAAGAATGGGCTCTTCCTCTGAAGATAAAAGTTCCTTTATAATTTCTTTACTATTTTTCTCTTCTTTATCTTCTTTATCTTCATCTATTTTTGTTGACACTAGTTTAAAATAAATTTCTCTATTATCTATATCAACCTTAACACATTTTACTGTTACTTCGTCTCCAAGTTTATGCATATTTTTTGTCTTTTCACCAATTAACGCTAAGTGTGCTTCATCAAATATATAGTAATCATCATCTAGCTCAGTAACATGAACTAATCCTTCAATAGTGTTTGGTAATTCAACAAACATTCCAAATGATGTAACAGAGGATATCATTCCAGTAAATTCTTCTCCTATTTTATCAAGCATATACTCAGCTTTCTTTAAATCATCAACTTCCCTTTCTGCTTCTTGAGCTACTCTTTCCTTTTCAGATGATTGTTTTGATGCTACATCAACTATTGGTACTAATTTTTTAAATCTTGCATCATCAATTTCTCCATTAAGATGTTCTTTTATTATTCTATGAATTTGTAAGTCTGGATATCTTCTTATTGGAGATGTAAAGTGACAATAATACTGTGCAGCTAATCCAAAGTGACCTACACATTCTGGTGCATAACGTGCTTGCATCATTGATCTTAATAATAATGTACTTACTATTGTTTCTTCTTTTTTTCCTTTAACTTGTTCTAATATACTTTGTAAAGTTTTTGGATTTACATCTTCACTCCAATTAATTTTATATCCTAAATTATATATAAATTCTTTAAATTTAACTAACTTTTCTTCATCTGGATTTTCATGAACTCTATATACAAAAGGAAGTTTACTCCAGAACATATGCTCAGCAACTGTTTCATTACAAACTAGCATAAATTCTTCTATAATTTTATTAGCTATTTCACGTTCATATGGCTTTATATCTATTGGTTTTCCCATTTCATCTAAGATTATCTTTGATTCTTCAAAATCGAAGTCAATTGCTCCTCTTTTCATTCTCTTATTTCTTAATATTAAACAAAGTTCTTCCATTAACTTAAAATCTTCACAAAGATAATCATATTTTTTTATTAATTCTTCATCATTATCTCTTAATATCTTAGTAACATCAGTATATGTCATTCTTTCACTTGTTTTAATAACACTTTCCATTATCTCATGGTCTACGACTGTTCCTTTATTATTTATTACCATAAAGCAACTTAATGCTAACCTATCAACCTTTGGATTTAATGAACATATCCCATTAGATAATTGTTTAGGTAACATAGGAATAACTCTATCTATTAAGTAAACAGATGTAGCTCTTTTCAAAGCTTCCTTATCTAATATATTATTTTCTCTAACATAATGAGTAACATCTGCAATGTGAACTCCTAATTTAAAGTTTCCATCTTCCAATTTTTCTATAGATACAGCATCATCTAAATCTTTAGCATCTTCTCCATCTATAGTTACCATTCTAAGATCTCTTAAATCTACTCTTCTTTTATATTCTTCAGGCTTTATAGTTTCTGGAATTTGTTCTGCAAATTTTAAAACTTTTTTACTAAATTCTTCTGGTAAACCAAACTTTCTTATAATTGTTAAAATATCAATACCTTTATCGCCTTTTTTACCTAATACTTCTTTTATTAATCCTTCTGGACTTCTTTTTCTATCAGGCCATTTAGTTATTTCTACTATAACTACATCACCATTTTCTGCTCCATTTCTATCCTTTTTAGAAATAAAAATATCTTGAGTAATTCTTGTATCTTCTGAAACAACAAACCCAAAGTTTTTATTATCTTCATATATTCCTACTATTTTAGTTGTATTTCTTTCAAGGATTTTATAAACTTCGCCTTCTCTTTTTTTAGTATTTGAGTTTTCCCTTGTTATTTGAACTTGTATTTTATCTCCATTTATTGCTCCATTCATACATGAACTTGGGATAAATACATCATTTTCTCCTTCTACATCTGGTATTAAAAATCCAAATCCCTTTGGATGTGCTTGAAGCCTTCCAGTAATTAAGCCTACACTCTCTGCTATTACTCCTACACTCTCTGCTATAATATATTTATTTTTTTGAGTACTTGAAATCAAGCCTTCATTTTCCATAATTTTTAATATCTTTTTGAAATCACCATATTCATGTGATTTTATATCAAAAACAAGAGCCAACTCTTCAATAGTCATTGGATTATATGCAGGTTCTTTCATAAAACTTAATAATGTTTCTTTTATTGTCATGACACGTCCTCCTGTTATCTTAACTGATAGCAAATATTTCTATTATATTAAGTATATACTACCACAATAACATTTTATAATATATATTTTTTATAATTATCTTTAGTATTTGCTTATAAATTAAAATTTATTTGATTTTAAGAAAAAAAGACTGCAAATTATTAATTTGTAATTAAATTTAACTCTGTTTTAAATGTGTGTTGATATATGCAATAGGTAAAGTGGCATTGTAATTTAACTTTGAGAATTCTCAATGAGTATTGTCACATTTACTGCTTGTCTCAATTTTATATTGGGAGCAAGCTAAAATGTGACTATACTCATTTTAGCATTCCTAAGTTCAATTACTCCGCTCACTTTGCTTATGCATATATCAACACTCTGCTAAAACAGAG